>JACPVY010000387.1 GCA_016197345.1 Burkholderiales bacterium | reverse complement strand
GGCGCTTGATGCCTTCCATTGCGGTGACAAGCACCGAGCCCATGATCGCAAATTGATGCAAATGCTGCGGCTCGCAATCGACATTCGCGCCCAAATCGAGCATATAAGTTGGGCCATCTTTTTGATTCGGCAGCACGCTACAAATCGCAGGGCGATCAACGCCAGAGAGTGTTTTCAGCACATAGCGTGAAATCGCCATGAGTGCGCCCGTATTGCCAGCGGAAACGCAGGCTTGGGCTTTTTGTTCTTTAACTTGGGAAATAGCCACCCGCATCGACGAATCTTTTTTGCGGCGCAAAGCCACTTCGAGCGAATCGTCCATCGTCACAACTTCCATCGCATGTACGATAGAAAGACGGGGGTGGTTCAAATGTTTGTGTTTTTTGAGTTCTGCAGTGATCACGTCTTCCTTGCCGACTAAAATAAGTTCGGCTTCCGGTTCAGCATTGACGAAGGCAATTGCTGCAGGAATGGTAACGCTAGGGCCAAAATCGCCGCCCATACAGTCGATGGAAATTTTGATTGTCATTATCTTGATTCAAAACCGCGCTCTAACCGCGCACTCGGCCAGATTCGGCGTGACTCAAATGACGCAATAATGACGCAGTGGTGACGCATTACAGCCAATGAGCAGTTTCAAGACTGGTGCCATTTGCGAACAAACGGCACCATCTTGCACCGGGCACGAGAAAATTACTCGTCGTTCTTGGTTTTCAGAACTTTGCGACCACGGTAGAAACCGTTAGGGCTGATGTGGTGACGCAAATGCGCTTCACCAGTAGCTTGCTCGGTGCTCAGTTGCGGAGCAACCAAGAAATCGTGCGAACGGTGCATGCCGCGTTTGGAAGGCGACTTTTTGTTTTGTTGAACAGCCATGACAACTCCTAGTACTAAAGTTCTAAAATTTTAACATATTCGATGTGCGAAGCATCGCGCATCACTCAAATACCTGCAAAATTCCTACGCGTTGCAGACACCGCGGTGCTTCCATGCTGCCACGAATGCTTTCGTTGACGACATCAATCTGGTCAGCACCACGACATACGCCATGAGCAACCATGCACATCAAGCAGCTTTATTGCTTCAGCCGGGTCAAGGCTGCAAAGGGCAATTCTTTTGTATCATTCGCCAAATCCATCACGCTGCTATCTGGGCAGGTTTCGTGGCGTGGCGATAGGGGCAAGGCGAGTAGCGCCTCATCTTCGATCAATTCAAATATGTTGAAAGCGTGGCTGGCAACGATCACATCCAGACTTTCATCATCGAGCAAGGCGTCGATTTCATCGGCGTGCTCATCATTTTTTGCCAGCATCAAGCTGGAATGTGAATCTACTTCAAAGGCAAACGGCTGCAAGCAGCGTTGACACATCAATTGCACCGTACCTTTGACATGCAAATTGAGTTGCGGCACGTCTAGCGCATGAACGGTGCCTTGCAATTGCCAAGAGATTTCACCGCTATCGTCGGCGCAATCTTCCAACATGCGAGCCATATCTGCAATCGCAATTTTACCTTCACGGCTATCCTGCTGACGGGCAAATCCGAAGGCGTCGATGACAAATGCGTTCATAGAAAGTAGCAAAATTGGCGGCCTGAGCCGGAAAACCTGCGATAATAGCAGGAATTGATGCCCAACGTCAAAGCTTACGACAAAAATTTTCGGGCGGCAGATATTTTACGCCAACGCACTCATTTTAGAAGAATCACCCCCTACCCGCCGTGATGCCCATTTCCAACCCACCGCTGATCCTTGCCTCTAGCTCCGCCTATCGTCGCGCATTACTCAGCCGCCTCCACCTGCCATTTCAAGCCATTGCGCCGGAGATAGATGAAACACCCTTACCGCGCGAAGCGCCAGAAGCAACAGCACTACGCTTAGCGCAAGAAAAAGCAATCGCGGTTGCCCGCTTGCATCCCGACAGCTTGGTGATTGGCTCCGATCAAGTTGCGACGCTAGACGGCCTGCAAATTGGCAAACCCGGCCATCATGAGGCCGCGCTAAAACAATTGCAACTCATGCGTGGCCGCAGCGTGATTTTTCATAGCGCTTTGTGCTTATTTGATGGCCGCAGCCAACCGCATGGCCCACAACTACAAATCGAGAATGTCCAAGTCGAAGTCAAGTTCCGCGACTTGCCCGATCATGAACTCGAAGCCTATTTGCGCATCGAGCAACCCTACGATTGCGCTGGGAGTGCGAAAAACGAAGGCTTAGGCATCGCCATTCTCGAACAAATCAATAATCATGATCCGAGCGCCCTGACTGGCCTGCCCTTGATTGCGCTGTGCTCCATGCTACGCCGTGCTGGCGTGCGCTTTTTTGCCACATCTTCTTCTCACATATAACATGCCCGGCATTCTCTACCTCATTCCCAATACGCTAGGCTTACCTAGCGAGCTGCCAGCCAATCCACTGGCGGGCATTATTCCTGAACAAGTGCAACAAATTAGCGCACGGCTTTCGTATTTCGTTGCCGAAAACGCCAAAACAACGCGCGCTTATTTGAAGCTATTGAGCCAACAAACGCCCCTCGCTCATGCTTTGCAAGAAATTCAGATCACCGAATTGAATGTACAAACCGATAGCAAGCTATTGCCAGCAATGCTAGAACCGATCTTAGCGGGGCAAGATGGTGGCTTGATTTCTGAAGCGGGTTTGCCAGCAGTGGCCGACCCTGGCGCCAATTTGGTACGCTTGGCGCATCAAAAAAATATCGTCGTGCGCCCTTTGGTGGGGCCGTCGTCGTTGATGTTAGCGCTGATGGCCAGCGGCTTAAATGGCCAAAGTTTTGCCTTCAATGGCTATTTACCGACCGACGCTAGCGAGCGCAGCAAACGCCTGAAAGAACTGGAAAATCGTTCCCGGCAAGATAAACAAAGCCAAATTTTTATCGAAACGCCCTATCGCAACGGTACGCTCTTACAAGCCTTGATTGCTGGCTTACACCCCAACACCCTGCTTTGCCGCGCCACCAATTTGAGCTTACCGGATGAAGTAGTGCAAACAATGCGCGTACAAGAATGGCGGCAATTAGGTGACAAGCTGCCAGAGATGCATAAAAAACCAACGGTGTTTTTGTTCTTAGCCAGCTAATCAGCTAATCATTAGCCTGCAAACAAAAAGGGTGCGTCGCTTTGCAGTGACACACCCTTTTTTGTTGTTAGCAGCTAACTTAGCGCTAGCGACCAATCTTACATGAACGAGACATAGACTTGCTGCATCCCAATCACGTCAGTCAAATGACCGGGATTAGGTTCGCCGATTGCAAAGCCTTGCGCATGGCCAGGATTGGGTTCACCGACTGCGATACCTTGATGACCTGGATTGGGTTCACCGACCGCAATGCCTTGGTTGGGATTTGGCTCGCCGACAGCGACGCCTTGGTTAGGATTAGGCTCACCCACTGCCACGCCATTACCGTTAGGATTAGGCTCGCCCACGGCGATATTTGCGTGCGTCAACTCACCCAATACGGTCGATTTCAAGCTGCTCATGAAGGTGGAAAAACTGGTGACATCCGTCACCTTAGCCAGCAAATCATGCGCAAATTTGGCAGCGGAAGCGGTGGAATAATCTTTGCCAGCATTATTTGCCAACAAGCTGTTGGTAAATTCCATTGCCGCGCCAACCTTCACGTTGACGGCGACTAAATCGCTGCCTTGTGCGCCGTGCATGATTTCTGCACTCGCTTTATCGACCGTCATATTGCCGCTATCAAGCTGATTTGCCCAAAAAGCGAGGCCACCTGCATCGGGTTTATGGCCAAACAATTGTTGATAGATGTTTTCGACGATGGCGGTATTGCTTTTGCCTGCCACCAATGCTTTGTATTCGGGGGAAGTAGAAAAAGCCGCCGAAACTGCACCTAGATCGCCACCATTGTTAGCCACCACATCGTGCCAATATTGCAGACCACCGGTATCGGCTGGGCGACCAAAATAGGCGATGTAGAGCTGCTGAATAGAATCAATGTTCTGTCCCATATGTCATCCTCATGAAGAAATAATTTTATGTAGTCCGGGATTGTTTTGAAAGGTTTACTGTGCGGCACCAGCCGTTGCGAGAAACCAGCACCACCGCGAAAGTTCAAAAACTGCCTAGAAATCATAGCAGAACGTGACTTTCCCACAAGATCAAAGCGGCATGCCAGCCTGCCAACATCAGCGCTTGCATCGCTGCAAGCACGTCAGCCCAAACCACCACTGCCACTCTGAAAAAGGCGATTTTATAGTGCCTCAAATCGCCCGCTATGTTAGCAAAAAGTAAAATGTAAGCGTTTCACGAGTTTGTAAAAAATTGAAACGCTACCACTTAACAACGGCTATTTTTGCCCTTCAGAACAGACACTGCATTTGCGCCTAGCATCAAGCAAGCACAGTCTGAGCAAGGTGCAGCGCTAGGCCAATACAATATCTTGCTGCGCCGCCCAAAGCGCCACATCTTGCCGATTGATCAAGGCCGCCATTAATTCTGGAAAAAGATCCGGCGTGCAAGCGAATGCGGGAATACCCAAATTGGCAAAGGCTTGCGCCATCTTGTGGTCATAGCTGGGTTTGCCGCTATCGTCTAAGGCCAAGAGCGCAATCAATTGCACACCACTGGTCACCAATTGTGCCGCGCGCGCCAGCATTTCATTTGCATTGCCACCTTCAAACAAATCGCTAATCAACACCATGATGGTTTCTTGCGGTCGCGTGACGATGCTCTGGCAATAGCCTAGCGCCAGATTGATATCTGTCCCCCCACCAAGCTGAATGCCAAAGAGCACATCGACCGGGTCTTGCAATTGCTCGCTCAAATCGGCGACAGCGGTGTCAAACACCACCATCTTGGTCGTCACCGCTCTCAGTGAAGCCAACACCGCGCCAAACACGCTGGCATACACCACCGAACTCGCCATCGAGCCACTTTGATCAATGCATAGCACGATATCGCGCATACTGCTGCGCCGTCGCCCAAAGCCGATCAGTTGTTGCACCACGATGGTCGAAAGCTGCGGTTGATAGTGGCGTAAATTCGCTCGTATCGTGCGCTGCCAATCGATTTCTGCGGGGCGTGGACGCATATTCCTTTGATGACGATTGACGCTACCGAGCACCGCACTGCGCATCGGTTGCGCTAAGCGCTGCTCCAAATCATCGACCACTTTCCGCACCACCAAGCGCGCCGTTTCTTTGACTTTTTCTGGCATCGCTTTCGAGAGCGCAATCAAATTCGCCGCTAAATGCACATCTGGCGTCAAACTCTGCATCAATTCAGGTTGCAACAGCATGCTATGCAAATTCAAACGCGTGAGTGCATCTTGTTGCATCACCTTGACCACGCTAGCCGGAAAATAGCCACGAATATCGCCCAACCAGCGCGCCACATTCATCGCCGATTTGCCTAGGCTAGCGCTGCGCGTGTCATCGGCATCGTAGAGCGCACTCAAGGCGGCGTCGATTTGCTGTTCGTCACGCGACATCTGCTGTTTTTCTTCTTGACTACTACCGCCTAGCACCAAACGCCAACGCCGTGCGCCACTGTCAACGCCATCCTGAGCTTCTTCTGGCTTCATCATGTCCCCATTCCTAACAAGCGACGCGCTAGCGGCACAATCTGTTGTAAGCGCTGGGCGTCGAGCGCCGTCGCACTTGCCTGCGCCACCACGGTTTGCGTCGCGCGTTGCCCCAACATTTGGCGCTCACCCAAGCTGAATTGGCTAAACGCACGCCGTAGCAAAGGCAGCACCCGCATGAATTCGTCACCACGCAATTGGCGCAACCAGCTATCGAGCAAAGCCCATAGCGTTTCATCGTGCAAGAGCAGCAAACCACTGCCCGCTAACAGGCCCTCGACCCAATCGGCGCTATATTCCGGCGTCGGGTGCGATAACGCCAAACCCAAGCGCTGCGCGAGCGTCGCTTGCTCTAGCGCTTGGGCGTCGAGCAATAAGCGATGGGCGCGGCCAAGTAACAAAGGGTGCCCCTGCGCTAAGGCGGCGACGCTATGCAGGCAGGTCTGCCAAGTCGCGCTTAAGGTCTCATCTTGCGCCGTCGCTAACGCTAAATTCAAAGCATCGAAATGCTCCAGCAATTCACGCGCCGCTTCGTTTTTGATTTGCACACAAGCATTCGGCAAACCCACCGCAACCCGCGCCAATACCACCGTCACAATCGCTGCGATCTGGCTGCTATCAAACTGGCGCACGCTACCGTAGCGCAAGCTGGAAAGCAGCGGCGGCAAACTTTCTAGCAAGTGCAAAATATCCGCACTTTGCGCCGCTAAATCAGAAAGTTTTTGCAACAAAGCAGGCAACACTTGCGGCAACTCGGCCAGCAGAATTTGCTGCAAACTAGTGGTCAATTCCGGTAATTGCTGCGCCGTCGCGATCTTTTCCAAACTAAGACCGCTAGCCGCCGCCGCGATGGTTTGCCCATAGCGCCCAGCTTCAATTAAATTCACCGCAAATTCAGGTTGCCAGAGCAAAACCCAGCTCTCATGAAACGAACCTTTTTTGCCGCGCACCTGCTGTTGCTTACCCCAGTGCACTTGCAATAACGCGAGGCGATGCAATAAATGGCTGCGCGCTAAATAATTTTCATTGAGAAAATATAACGCTATCGGCTGCTCTAGCGCACTGGGTTTTAAGCGTAAGCGTTTTTGCTCTTGCGCTAAGTCGCGTGCAATCGGCGCAGCGGGGGTGTCGTCCGGCACTTGCCCCAAGCGCTCGCCGATGATCATTTCTTTGCGGATCAGCGCTAGCGGTGCAGCTTCGCCCATGCATAGCACGCTGCTGGCGGCTTGATTAAACTCTTCCAAACCCGGCTGACCGCGACCATTCAAGACTGCTAGCATGCGCGCTAAGCGCACGGCGTCGATCACTTCGGCGGAAGAAGCAACCAAATCTTGTTTGCGCAAAAGGTGGGCGACATGGGTCAACCAACGTTCGTCGAGCTTATCAAAGCAATCCCCCACATTACCCTTATCGCCCTCACCTGCTGCTTGCTGCCATAAAAAATCATACCAACCGGGTGAGGCTATCCCCGCGCCATAGCCGCTCGCGAACGATAAGCGCTGGTAATTCCACGGCACCCAAGTCGCCGCCACTTTGCATTTGGGCAGGTCTTTCAACAGCGCCGCATCGTGTTTGGCTGGTGGCAGATGTTCTAGCGCCGGCGCATGCCACGCGCCGCAGACGACTGCAATCTGTTGAAAGCCCTCTTTTTGCGCGGCCCGAATTTGCTGGCGCATCGCTGCTTCGCGTCTATCTTCCCAAATCTGCCGCTTAGCAGGCAATGCTGGGGTATTCGCACGCAATTCACGCATCGCCTCCAGCACCACGGCGAATAAGTCGCCGCCATGTTGACGCTGTTCAATCAAGGCATCCCACCAGCTTTCGCCATCGGCAAAACCAGCGAGTTTCGCGTATTGATCCATCGGGTCGCCACGCGCGATAGCCTCTAGCACCGCTTGTTGATCTTGTTCCGCTCGCTGAATGTCGAGAGAATCAGGCTCTTCTTCGCGTTGCGCTAAGCGCACGCTCAGCGGCAAATCAAAAAAGCGTAGCGGGATGTTGCGTTGCGCGGCAAAGCTCAAGGCTTGCCATTCAGGCGAAAAGCGCGCAAACGGATAAAACGAGGCTTGTGAGGTATTGTCTTGCGCATACACCAATAGCGCCACTGGCGGCTGCATCTGCTCGTGCGCCACCAATTCGACGAGGCCATCGGCTTCCGGCGGCCCTTCGACCAGCAATATATCG
>JACPVY010000386.1 GCA_016197345.1 Burkholderiales bacterium | reverse complement strand
TCGCTGATCCTGATCATTCGGTGTTTTATGACTATTTTTTGCATGGCGATAAAACCATCACCGCCAACTGTGGTTCACGCATCGAAGGCATAGGTAGGCCGATGGTCGAACCATCGTTGATGCGCCATGTGATTGATGCGATGGTGAAAGTGCCGGATAGCTATTCGCTCGCTGCGCTGCATTATTTGGAGCAAGTGCTAGGGCGCAAATGTGGTGGCTCGACAGGCACGATTTTTTGCGCCGTGCTGACGCTGGCAATGCAAATGCGTGCGGCGGGGGAAACGGGATCGTTAGTGGCGATTTTGTGTGATGGCGGGGAACGCTATCTGCATAGCTATTACAACCCGGAGTGGCTAGCGGCAAACGGCTTTGCGATTGCCGAACAATTACAGCGGATCAAAGAAGTGGCAGAAAACCCGCACGCCAATTTGCAAACATGGAATATGTGGGCGCTGGGTCGTAGCGACGCCTAAACCAAGCACCTTATCTACTCGTCATCTACTCATCATCTGCTAGCGTGGCGGTACCACGCTAGCGTCAATTCCCGCGCTAAATTTCTACCTGTGTCCCCAATTCAATCACGCGATTTGGCGGGATTTGATAATAATCTGCCGCGCTACGCGCATTGCGGAACATCGCCACAAACATATGCTCGCGCCACAAAGCCATGCCACCACCGGGACGCGGCAACAGCGTTTGGCGGGCGATGAAAATCGAGGTTTCCATCATGTAGAACTCCATGCCTTTTTCGCATGCCAGCTCCATCACTTTTGGAATATCCGGCTCGTCTTTAAAGCCGTAATACACATTCAATTGATAGCATTGGTGGCCCAAGTCTTCGATCTTGACTTGTTCCGCTGGCGGCACAAAGGGGTCTTCGGTGATATGTATCGTCAAAAACACCACGCGCTCATGCAAGATTTTGTTATGCAGCAAGTTATGCAAGAGCACATGCGGCACGCCATCATTTTCAGGCCGCAAAAAGACCGACGTACCATGCACCCGCGTTGGCGGATCGATAAACAGCGATTGCAAAAAGGCATCAAGCGGGATCGCATGTTTTTGCAAGGTTTTGTACACCAATTGATGGCCACGCTTCCAAGTCAACATGATGAAGAACAGCACCGCCGCTAACAGCAGTGGGAACCAACCACCGTGCGCGATTTTCAACACGTTTGAACCAAACAGCACGGCATCAATCGCGACAAAGAAACCCGTGGCAGCAACAGCCAACCAAATACTGTATTTCCAACGGTAATAAACGACGAAAAAGGTCAGCAAGGTTGTCACTAGCATGCAACCTGTCACCGCAATACCATATGCAGCGCCCAGCTTATCGGAAGATTGGAAACCGACCACGGCCATCAATACCGCAACCAGTTGTATCCAATTGATGACGGGAACATAGATCTGTCCCATTTGCGAAGCGGAGGTGTGAATGATGCGCATGCGCGGCAAAAAGCCCAACGCAATTGCTTCGCGCACCATGGAGAAAGTGCCGGAAATCGTCGCCTGCGAAGCGATCACCGCAGCAGCGGTGGAAATAGCAACCAGCGGCAATACACTCCAGCTACCTAGTTGATTGTAGAAAGGATTGGAAATCGCCTCAGCATTCCCCAGTAGCAAACCACCCTGTCCCAAATAATTTAATGCGAGAGCTGGAAAGGCAATCAAAAACCACGCAAAGCGGATCGGCTTTTTCCCAAAGTGTCCCATGTCGGCATACAGCGCTTCAGCCCCGGTAAAGGCCAACACCACACCGCCAAGGGCGATAAAGGCACCATAACCATTGCGCCACAAAAACGTCAAGCCATGCAAAGGATTCAGTGCAGCCAAGATTTGCGGATTAGCGTAAATGTTAATCACGCCCATGATCGCTAGCACCGCAAACCACAGCACCATAATCGGGCCAAACCATTTGCCTATGCCTGCCGTGCCATGCCATTGCAGCGCATATAAGCCGACCAAAATCGCGACGGAAATCGGCACGATATAGGGTTGCATGCCCGGCGCGGCCACCTCTAAGCCTTCGACCGCACCTAACACTGACATTGCTGGCGTAATCACCGAATCGCCAAAAAACAAGGTAGCGCCCGCTAGCCCTAGCATCATCAGCGGGAAATACCAGCGCGACGCTTTGGTGACCGAAGACAGCGCTAAAGCCATCAACGCCAAAATCCCGCCTTCGCCGCGGTTATCGGCACGCAACACGAGGGACACATATTTGATCGAAACAATCGTCGTCAGTCCCCACAAAATGAGTGAGATGACGCCAATTAAATTTTCGGGATTGAGTTTGACGTGATCGCCTTCAAACACGGCTTTCATCGTATATAAAGGACTGGTGCCAATGTCACCATAGACGATGCCGATAGCGGCGACCGTCAATGCAGCTAAGCTGCTCTTTTGATGTTGGGAAGACAAGATTGCTCTCTTATTTGGTTATGCCGCAATGCACAATATTCGATACATTCATCAAAAGCAAGGAATTCGCGGAGCCCAGACAACTGCGATGCTGCCATATCCTGACAAGATGAAATGCTCGAAGCGCCTTACATCTTTTCATTGAATTGCTGCAATTATCCAATACTTATGCACCCGATTCGCCACACTGTTGCGGCAAGCTAAGGCGCTAAGAGTACTCCAATTGCCGTGGTTCGAAAAGCGTTTGATGGATTTGCAACAAATGCTACACATTCGCGCATTTTTCTATCCCAGCAAGGCCAATTCCGCTTCGCTAAAGCCCGCCGCGCGACGCCCAGCCAAATTAAATGGCGGCCGCATTTTCGGCGCTTCATATTCCACACGCAATTGCTGCCACACTTGTAGCGGATCACGCTGTTGCTGTTGGCACAAATAGGCGTACCAGTGATTACCAATGGCGACGTGGCCAATTTCATCATGCAAGATGATGTCTAAAATCGCCGCCGCTTCATGCTCGCCTGCTTGCGCTAGACGCTGGCGCATCAGCGGTGTCGCGTCTAGCCCACGCGCTTCTAGCGTGCGCGGCACCAGCGCCATCCGCGCTAGCAAATCGTGACGCGTACGCTGCGCCATTTCCCACAGCGAATTATGGGCGACGAAATCGCCATATTCATAGCCACGGCCTCGCAAATGCTGGCGCAACAGGGTGAAATGCAAGGCTTCTTCGACCGCTACTTTGTGCCAATCGACATAATATTGCTGTGGCATGCCGCTAAAGCGCCACAGCGCATCTAGCGCGAGGTTGATGGCATTGAATTCGATATGGGTCAGGGCGTGTAGCGTCGCCGCCCGCCCTTCTGGCGTATGCATCGCGCGCCGTGGCACGGTGCCGGGTGCGACTAATTCTGGCTTGGCGGGATGGCCGGGAATCTCGGGTGGCGCGCTACATTCCCAAGCAGGATCTGCGGTCAGTGTCGGCAGGGCAGCGAGCTGCGCCACCCTTTGCAATTTTTCATCGACCTCGCGCGCGCAAAGCGCTTGCAAGGCTAAGGCGCGCATCTGACACATGCTAAGCGTCTTCTGCTGGGGCTTGCGTCATGCGGCCAAAGATAGGGGCGACCAGTAAGCCTAATTCGTATAACAAGATCATTGGTATTGCTAGCGCAAACTGGCTGACGGCATCGGGCGGCGTCACAATCGCGGCAATCACAAAGGCACCAACGATGATATAGGGGCGTATTGCCTTGAGTTTTTCGAGTTCAACCATGCCAGTGCGCACCAAAACGACCACCACGACAGGTACCTCAAACGTCACGCCAAAAGCCAGAC
>JACPVY010000385.1 GCA_016197345.1 Burkholderiales bacterium | reverse complement strand
TCTTCCAGCGTCAGTTGCGGCGGGTTTGCCGTTTCTGCGTTCAATCCTGCAGCCGAATCGATGTTAGCGAGCTTTAATTGTAAGCTGGTCGGTGCGAGAGAGAGGTCGTTAGCGTGGGTGGAGCTTGCCAGCAAAGCGAATGTCGCCATGAGCGAGGTGTGCAGTAGAGATGGGCGCATGGGTTTCCGATATGGTTAAATTGACAATGGTATGGCTATTGCCAATGGTTCTCGAACGGTTTTGCGAGTGTACGTAAGAGCCTTTTGATCCGTCAAGAAAAATGTCATGTTGAAGAAATAAAAGCACTGAAAAATTTCAGTGCAGAATTGTTTTGTTCTGATGGGGAAGCTATTGCCTTATTTTGAGATTAAATTGATAACAATAATTGCCATAACATGAATGTTTTAACGGAAGTATAAATTCAAACGATGACATCATTGCGGTCGTGCAATCAATTTCAGGCTCAATCTGCTCGTAAAACGAGGGCTTTCGGGCGCGATTGTACTTGTTTTCGCATAAAGCATGCTTTTAACGCTCGATGCGGCTGTGGCGAAAGGTGTTGTTGCTTTTCGTATGGGCGGACGGCAGCTTAGCCGTCGCTGTTCGGGTTTGTGTCCATCGCTGTTGATTGTTGAAATGTTGCGATAATTTTTTTAAGTTTCCATGCTGAAAATAGTATTTGTATTGAGCATCGGCAATGGTGGGCGAGGCGCCCACCCTATGATGCCCTACGAAACCTTGCGAAACCCCACGAAAAACCAAAGCATCTTTTGCGATTGTCTCGCTGGTGCGGAGGAGTTTGACCGCTGGAATCTTCTATCTACTGCTTAAAGTCGTCTTGTTGGCTCGCCAGAATAGCCTCACTGGCTTGGGCTTCGCGTTGGGCTGCAATCAGTTGTGCCGCCATGGGGTGGACGGGTTTATCTTCATTGTGGGGCATAGGGGCTTCTAACGGCAGCAGCAAAATGAATTGGGTGCCGCTCCCGACTTCGCTATGGACGCTAATACGGCCACCCAACAAACCAGTGACGATATTGTGGGTGATATTCAAGCCCAATCCAGAACCACCCGCACCGAGTTTCGTGGTGAAAAATGGGTCATAAATGCGTTTTAAGTTTTCGGCTGGAATGCCAATGCCATCGTCTTCTAGTATCAATTCGACCATGTGTTCATCAATCGCGCGACCATGAATGCGCACTGTCCCTTCGGTGCGTCCCTCAAAGCCGTGAATTAACGCATTGTTGATGAGATTGGTGACAACCTGTCCCAGCGGGCCGGGGTAACTGTCCATCATTAATTCAGCGGCGATTTCTTGCACTACTTGGAAATTGGTTTTTTTGATGGCAGGCCAGAGGGTCAGTAAAATTTCGCCGATCACTTCATCCAGCACAAAGCGGCGGCGTTGCGAGCTGGTTTGATCGATCGCAACTTGTTTAAAGCTGGTCACTAAATCAGCGGCGCGCAAAAGATTGCGCACTAAGATGTCGCCCGCCTTGGCGGCGTCTAGCGTATAGCTATCAAGCATCGAGCGTTTTAAGCCATTTTTAATATTGGCTGCAAATTCGCGGGTTTGATCGACTAGCGTGCTCGCCACCATCAAGCTATTACCGATAGGGGTATTGAGTTCGTGCGCGATCCCCGCCACCAGCGAGCCTAGCGCAGCCAGTTTTTCACTACGCACCAAGTCTTCTTGTGCGCGGCTGAGTGTCTCTAGCGTGCTGGCCAATTCTTTATTGGCTTTTTGTAGCGCGTCAGTCCGTTCTACGACTCGATGCTCAAGATTGATATTCAAGTCATAAATCGCTAATTCGTTGTTGAATTTTTCAGTGATGTCTTCAAACGCCGAGGTGACAAAGCGCTGCTCCATTAAGCAAAATGAATTTTGCGATACTTGCATAAACATTTGCTTGCCATCGCCGCGCGTCATCCAAATTTCATGGTGTTCTTGCGCATCTTCACGCAGCAGCGTTTCGGAAATCATCTTTTCTTCATCGGCGGCGCTATGTAAGCCCAATTCCATCAACGGCCGCCCGATTACGGTTGCGCGCGGCGTCAGGAACAATTGTTCAAAGGCGATGTTGACATCTTTGACGCGGAAATTATCTTCAATTGCAATCACGCTCATGGCCACTGGCGAAGAGTGGAAGATCGTCGAAAAACTGCGTTCGCTATTGCGTAGCGCTTCTTCAGCGCGCTTGCGTTCTAACTCCGACGCGGCACGTTCGCTAAATACCTGTAGCAGCGATCTGACTAAATCAGGATTGGACAGCGCCTGCATATGCTGCACCGCAAGCATCCCAATCGCGTTGCCGCTGGTATCTTTTAATGGTGCGCCGGCAAAACTGCGCAAGCGTAATTCATTCAGTTTGGCGTCATGTGGGAATAGTTCGCAGATATCGTCTTCAAACACCGATAAACCGTCGATCAAGATCAACTCAGAAGGCGTGCCATGGACGTCGAATTCCATCTCTTCTAGCGCCTCGCCAAAGGCATAGCAGGCCATGGTGCGCAAGCGTTCGGGGTTATGTGGCACCTTGAGCGCGATAAAAGCGTGGGTGGTGCCTAGCGCGGCGGCAAGATCCGAGACCAGAAATTGGAAGAAGTTCTTGGCGCCGATTGCTTGTGTCCCTTGTGCTAAACGGAGCAGGGCGCGATCCGCTTCTGCCTTGCGCGCTTCAAAGCGCAATTGATCGGTGACGTCGCGCACCACCGCTAGCATGAAGGCTTCGACGCCGATATAAAACAAGGTCGCGTTGATCAAGCACCGCCGCATTTCACCTGCTTTGTTTTGCAGGCTCCAGCTAAAATCCGACACCATATTGTGTTTGGTGAGTAATTCATGCAAGGCCACGCGCTCTTCGAGATTGACCCAGACATTCATTTCTACCGCATTTTTACCGAGTAATTCAGCCCTTGTATAGCCAGTGGTGACTTCGAACGCTTGATTGATGTCGAGGAATACGCCATCGCCAAAGCGGGTAATCGAGACCGAATCCGGGTAGCACTGGAAGGCGCCCGCAAACTTTGCTTCTGACCAGTGGCGCGCTTCTTCTGCGCGGCGTTGTTCGGTAATTTCTTGTGCCATCGACAAGAGACGACCAGTGCGTCCGCTTTCGTTGGCGATGTGGCTGTTATTCCACTGGCAAATAATGATCTTGCCATCGGAGCGCATATTTTCATTGACGCCAGTAGCGACGTTGACAGTAATGGTTGACTCTTGAAAAATCGTAGCGCCAGAAGCGCGCGCGCTTTGCGGCACGATAAAACTTGCATGGCGTCCTAGCGCTTGTTCGCGGGTATAGCCAAAAATACGTTCAGCGGCGCTATTCCATTCGATTACGCAAAAATTCAAATCCCATTCAATAATCGCAATCGGACTTTGCTCGACGAGCGCGCGGATGCGGGCTTCGCGCTCGCGTAACTCGGTTTCGACTTGCTTGCGTTTTTCGATGTCTTCTTGCAGTTGCTGATTTTTTTCGGCCAACTCGGCAAACAGATTGCGCAAGCTGATGCGGGTTTTCTCTAGGCGTTGGCTAAGATGGCCAATTTCATCCAGTTGATGCCAAGTAAAAGGGGTGTCGAGTGCGCCGCTAGCAAGCTTTTCAGCGCCCGCAGCGAGCCGACGCAAGGGACGGACGAGGCGTTGATCGAGCAAAATCAAAATCAAAATCAGCGCCAACATGATTTGCGCACCCAAGGCCAGCAGGTACTCAATCATGCTTTCTTGAATGATTTTGCGCTGCCTCGCGCTAGAGACTTCGAGTTTGACCGAGCCTATCGCCGTCTTGCGATAGGAAATTTTGCGTTCAATTGTGAGAGTGTAGCCTTGGCGGCGTTCGGGTTTTTCGCCGACTACAAAAATGCCGAGATTATTGTCGCGCACATCAATCGCTACAATATCTTCATTGCGCATCATCGAGGTGAGCAGCGCATTGCCACTTTCGCGATCAACATTCCAAAGCGCTTCTTGCAAGCCGCTCGCTAGCACATCGGCATGTTGGTATAAGGCTTCTTGCGTCCGTTTGCGAACATCGTAATCGTAACGCTGAAAATACGAATAGCCCACGATCAGAATTGCAGGCAGCAATAAACCCGCAACAACGGCCAAGACAATGGCACGCCTCAAGGTCAAATTGCGGACTGCAAAGCCACTCATTTGGCTACCTCGCTTGCTGCCGTTGCCGCCCATTCTGCTATTCCCGCCCAGCGATCTTGAGCGGTGCAGAGGCGGCTGGCATCCATGATTTAATTGGGCAAAGTCTTGCTTTGGTCCGCCACCAGCGTGTTCACCTGGTCTTGTTGTTTCAGCCAATCAATCAATTGCGGAGCAGCCATCGGCTTGGCAAATAAGAAGCCTTGCGCCAGAGGACAACCTAAATCTGTCAGGATTTTTGCTTGACGCTCATCCTCGACACCTTCAGCGATGACGGTTAAATCAAGATTGCGTCCGAGTTGGATAATCATTTCGGCAATGCTAGAACCTCGCGCAGACCCCGTGATTTCGATCACAAAGGCGCGGTCTATTTTGAGCTTATCTACCTGCAAACGCTGCAAATAGCTGAGCGAAGAAAAGCCCGTACCAAAATCATCAATCGCAATCGACAGGCCGATTTGCTTGATCTGCTCTAGCATGCTGATCAAGGCATCTGGTTTTTCCATCGCCATCGACTCGGTAATTTCGAGTTCGACAAATTCGGGCGGCGCTTTGGTATCGGCCAACGCACGCCTGACCATCGTTAAAAAACCCGGGTGGCGAAATTGTGCTTGCGAGACATTGATCGACATCATGAAGTCGGTATAGCCTAGGTTGCGCAGCCGCACTAGCTCGGCGCAAGCGGTGCGCATCACCCATTCACCGAGGTCGATGATCATGCCGGAATATTCGGCGATGGGAATGAAGCGGTCAGGCGAAATGAATTTGCCTTCGTCGTTTTGCCAACGCAGTAAAGCTTCCGCGCCCACTGTTTTGCGGCTCTTGAAATCAATTTGCGGTTGATAGACGACAAATAATTGGGTTTTTTCAAAGGCGCTACGTAGCGCGTGCATCATGCGCACCCGTTCGCGAATTTCGACGCCCATCGAACGCGAGAAGTAAAAATGGCCTGCGCGTTGTTGCATCTTGGCGCGTTTTAAGGCGATATCAGCGTCTTTGAGCGCATCCGCGCCACCGCCCTCGTATTCAGAAAGACGAACCAAGCCTATCGTGGCCGACAATTGCACGTCTTGCCCATCGATGCTAAAGGGCGAAGCAAACAGCGACAAAATTTGCTCAGGATTGACTTGATGGTGGTCGCCTAGCACCGAAAAAATATCACCGCCGACCCGTCCCACTGTCAATTGCGCCCCGAGTTGTGATTGCAGACGATTGGCAACTGCTAGCAAGAGCAAATCACCAAACTGATGGCCTAATGCATCATTCGTTTCGGCAAAATGGTCGATATCGACTAAAGCGAGCGTGGTTTCGCCCTGAATCGGCTTGGATAAAAATTCGTCGAGAATTTCGACTAGGCGGGTACGATTGGGGAGTTTGCAGAGTTGATCGTAAAACGCAAAATCATGCAAATGGGAGACGAGTAAGACGTTATCTAGGCCAACTGAGATATTACTGCAAAAGACTTCTAATAAGCGCTGATCAATTTCTGATAGACGGTTGCCGGTATCGAGATATGCGGCGAAATCGCGCCCGGATTTCCCGGCAAAATACAGTGTCGTATATTCGGTTTCGTACTGGTTCTCTCGTCGCAACATCGTGGTAGTGAGCGCGCTCGCGATTTGTTCGTTGTTCAGACTTTCTACGGGCTGGTTGACGAGATCGCGGAAGACGCCACCACCAGCGATGACGAGTAAGCGATGTTGCCCATCTTGATCTTCGCGGACACAAATCAAACCTTCCGGTTTTAAGCCGAGCAGGCCAGCGATTTGAATGATGACGCCTGCGGCGAAATCTTGCAGCCCATGCAAAGCCATCAATTCTGTACTAGCGTGGACAATTAAATCCAAGCCGCGACGGCTAGCATTAATGGCGCGGATTTGTTCGTAAGAGCGGATCGCCGCAGTGACGGTCGTAAACAGCTT
>JACPVY010000374.1 GCA_016197345.1 Burkholderiales bacterium | reverse complement strand
GTTCTTCCGTGTTAATCGCCCACATCCAAAAAATCGTACCAAGCGTTCAGTTGAACGCAAAGCAACAAGCTGCGACGCTCCCTTGCAGTTTGCCCGCTCTTACTCATTTTTGCTCAGTCTGCGCCCTCCAGCGGTGAACAGAAACTCATCCATCCCTAGCACTTGCGAATCAGGGGCTTCATTTTTGTTGTTACCGGGAAGAGCAGCGACATGCCATCAAACTAAGCGCGCATTATAAGGTTTATTTAACAATCGCGTCAGCCCTTCGTTCGTCACACAAGTGCAGCTTCCGCCATTTTGCCAAAAATTCTGGCAAGCCACATTCAATTTTTTTCAAAAATAGCAATTAAATTGATATAACTTTGCATGGATTTTCACTCAAAGACACCACAAGCGAGCACCTCGAGAAACCATCGCAAGCGGTACCGACATCGTATCGAGAAGCGCAGCGCTATTAGCGCTAATGGCGGGACGTAAGCATCGCAGACGTGATAGCACCCCGCGGAGTAGGTTTTTCGAGGCTAACAGACGAAGACACAATCTATCACTCCCATCATTCTTCCTTTTTTGCCTACTTACTTGCAGATTACTAAGCCCACTAGCAGCACAGCAACGCACTCGTCACCCAGCACGCAGATGGCATGCCGCTTAGCAACACCCAGCCCTTCGTCGCGCTAGGAAACAGGTATTTCCCGCTGCGGCATGTTGGCTACTAAAAACCGTTCCGCGACAGACAGATTGCCAGTAAATTATTGCCCACAAAAAATCATTTCCCGCCAAGCAATCAAAGCGCAGCAAACACCACGCTTATACACGGTATTTTCCCGACAAAATCGTCGTAAGACGCAAAGAATGCGTATCATCCACACCTTGAATATTTTTCGACGATCTACCATGTTACCCACCATTGAACAACGTCTTGCCACCGAACTGAATGCCCACGCCACCCAAGTCGCCAGTGCGATTGCGCTGTTAAATGAAGGCGCAACCGTGCCATTTATCGCCCGTTACCGCAAGGAAGCAACGGGGGGATTGGACGATAACCAATTGCGCTTGCTGGAAGAACGCCTACGCTATTTGACGGAATTAGAGCAGCGCCGCAGCGCCATCATCGCGTCGATCGAAGAACAAAACAAAATGACGCCGCAGTTGCTC
>JACPVY010000373.1 GCA_016197345.1 Burkholderiales bacterium | reverse complement strand
CCCGCCTCGTTCCCGCTCCCGCCCGCGCCGGCGGGCTACTCCGGCATTCCCACCTTCCTGCGCTGTCCGCACTCCCGCGACCTCGCCGGGCTCGACGTCGCCTGCTGAATTACTCTTCGATGTCCCGCCTTTTCGTATTTTGTATCGCCAGCTTGTTATTGCCGCAAAGTCATGCGCGCGCCTTAGATTTAAATGGCACAGGTTCTTCCGCCGCTAAGCCCTTGTATTTGAAATGGGCAGAGACTTACACCCAGCAAGGCACCATCAAACTCAATTATCAAGCCAACGGCTCAGCCGAAGGTCTGAAACAAATTAAAGCACGCGCGGCCGATTTTGGCGCGAGTGATGTTCCACTCACAGCAGAAGAACTCAAGCGCGATAAGCTGATTAGCTTTCCTAGTGCTATTTCTGGCATCGTGCCAGTCTTCAATTTGCCTGACGTAAAAAGTGGCGAGCTGCGTTTTAGCGGCGAAGTGCTAGCCGATATTTTTGCGCGCAAAATCACGATGTGGAATGACCCAGCGTTAGCCGCCTTAAACCCAGGCGTAGCCTTGCCGAAAAAAGCGATCACCTTGATCGTGCGTCAAGATGGTTCTGGCACGAGTTACAATTTCACCGACTATTTGAGCCAGGTCAGCCCGAATTGGAAAGTCAATTATGGCCATAACTTCACCGTCAAATGGCCGCAAGAAGCGGTGCAAGTAAAAGGCACGACCGAAGTCATCAATACCTTGAAACAAACCGCGGGCGCTATTTCCTATGTCGATTTCAAATTTGTCGGCCAAGAAAAATTGACGTATGGCTTGATGAAAAATCGCGATGGTAAGTTTGTTGCACCGAGCGCTAAAGCTTTTGCTAGCGCATTGAATAACAGCCCATGGCGTAGTAGTGGTGCGTTTGAGGAATCGCTCAGCAATCGCCCAGGTTCTAGCAGTTGGCCGATCACTGCTGGCACCTTTGTGGTGTTGCCGCAATCGACCAACAACCCAGCCAATACCATCGCGATGTTGAAGTTTTTCTCGTGGGCGTTCGTGAAGGGTGACCACCTTGCCGATAGCGCAGATTTCGTCGCCTTGCCTGATTCGGTGCAAGCACGGATTTTCGTGGAATTGCTGAAAATTACCGATGCCAAAGGCAAGCCTTTGGAATGGACGCCGATGTAAAGCGTTTCAGTCGTGTAGGGTGCAATAGCCGCAGGCGTATTGCACCATTTGGCCTATGCTGCCACCGTCAGTGGCAGATCCAATATCAATATTGCCCCTTCTCCTCGCGTACTTTCTACACTGATATGTCCCTGTAACATTGATGTGACGCTGCTGTAGCGAATACCCGCAGCATCAATGTTTCGATATTTGTCACTTGGTGCCAGCCGCAAATTATCAGCAAAAAGCGCAGTGGATTTTTCTCAACGTATCCAAGCCGATTCATACCACCCTACAGCCGAATCGGATCGACCTACATATAACGTCCCGATACAAGATTGTGGTGTTGCATTGCATGACAGCATTTATCATATTCACAGTGCTGACGATTTTGGAACATACGATAGTCTAAGTCACAAAATGTCTTTACAATAAGTTCGCGCTGCTGTTCTACATTCATACGCGCCCACTCTAATGATTTATTTGTTGAGGAGTTTGCATCATGCCCGGACAAGTCATCACGACGCTTGCGATCGATAATAATTATTACCCTAACATGAGTATTTCCGACGACGGGCGCTATCTTGCTTTCATCTCAACGCTCGATCCCAACAATCCTACCGCCGCTAACGCCACCAGCACCCAATCCGGGATTTTTATCAAAGATATGCAAGGTGGTGTGCGCTTTGTGCAAGACCTTGGCGAAGAGGGCCTCTACCGCGATCTGGCACTATCGGGTAATGGTGGCGTTATCGCCTTTGCTAGCACAGCTAGCAATCTTGTCCCGAATTCACCACCTGCTAGCGGTTGGGTGTCAGGCATCAAGCCGCCCGAAATTCTGCTGAAAAATTGGCAAACGGGGGCCTTGCAATTGGCATCAAGTAGCGCCAATGGTAGCGCAGCCAATGGTTTTTGCAACAGCCCGACCCTCACACTTGATGGCAATGTCGTTGCATTTTCCAGCATTGCATCGAATCTAGTGGCGAGCGATAGCAATGGCACAGGTGACGTCTTCGTCAAAAATATGCAAACCGGGCAAATTACCATTGCCTCCACTGCCAGTGATGGCACACAAGGAAATAGAAGCTCTGATTTTGGCAAGATTTCTGACGATGGCCGCTATTGTGCATTTGAAAGCGCAGCGACCAATCTCATCCCCGGCATCACGCCTACACATACCAATGTCTATTGGAAAGATTTGCAAACCGGCGCACTCAGCCTAGTCTCATCCGATACCGACCAAGCCAGCATTCGCGCGATTTCAGGCAATGGCCGCTATGTCGTCTTTCAAGGCTATGAAGCCGAAGTGAATCAGCCTGTGAGCTTTAGCCTATACGAAAAAGATATGGTGACGGGCAAAGTCGTCAATGTCGGCTCGAATGCCTTTGGTATCTCACATTACACTTGGCAATTACAAGTTTCGGTGAGCAATGATGGGCGCTATGTCGCGTTCGCAGACAACTTCAGTTACTTCACCAGCGACGATCACAACAGTAGCGCCGATATCTATCTGAAAGACACACAAACCGGTGGTTTAGCGCGCATCGTTCCCAGCACTGGCGAAGCGACAGGTCCAATGGCTGAGGCCTTAATATCCGGTAATAGCAGCACGTTGGTATTTCGCGGCAATCTCTATAGCAGCGCCAATAGCGGCCTCTACATTTATCAAAGTACGCTGCCAACGCTACAAGATAGCGTTGGCAATGACAATATCGCCGCCAATCTCACGAGCAATAAATATCTGGATGGCGGCAGCGGCACCGACACCGCTGTTTATTCTGGCGCGCTCGCTAAATACACCGTCACCCGCAGCAACGGCAATTTACTCGTCACCGCTAGCAACCCAGACCCAAGCAATCTTGGTGGCCCAATTACTGCTACTGACAACCTCCACAATATCGAGCGCATAAAATTTGACGACGCTAGCCGCGCCTATGACATCGACGGCAATGCTGGCCAAGCTTATCGCATTTATCAAGCCGCCTTCAACCGCACGCCAGACAAATCTGGCCTCAGCTATTGGATCAATACCATGGATAAAGGCGCCAGCCTGACCCAGGTCGCACAAGGCTTCACCCAAGCGGCGGAATTTACCACGCTATACGGCAGCAGCCCCAGCAATAGCGACATCGTCAATAAGTTTTACCAAAACGTGCTGCACCGTCCAGCGGAAACGAGTGGCTATCAATATTGGCTCAACCTGCTAGAGCAACACACCCTTACCTCAGCCTATGTGCTCGCTTCTTTCGCCGAAAGCGTAGAAAACAAAGCAGCCTTGATCGGCGTGATTCAAAACGGGATTGATTACACCCCGCTCTAAAAATCAATGGGGTCAGACTCTGAGCCTTCCCCTCATTTATATACATCCATCGCCATTGCGCAAAGTATATTCAGTGCGTCCCGAATTGTTTTTTTCGATAAATAATGCGGCGAGTCGGCTAGCCACCATCTCGCAAGTGAAAGTAACGATAAGGCCTTCGCGGCCTTCTTTTTCCCGCCGTATTCGATCTGATATCCTTCCTTCTTTACCGCCAAGCCGATTAACCATAAAGCGTAAGTTAGAAGCGCGCCAATGAGCAGGAGCATCGCTAATCGCTCAGCACTACGCGTTTGACTTTGGGTGAGGCCCAAGCCACGGCTGACATTTTTACTGTCGCGAAATGTTTGTTCAATCTGCATTCGCCCGCCGTAAAGACGTACCACCATATCAGCAGGCATTTCGGCAAGTTGAGGTGAAACTGCCAGCAGCCACGGTTCATTTTGGGCACGAGCTTGTTTTAGGCTATGCCCGGATTTACTCACTTTTCCATCCACATTTTTGTGGTGGCGACCTTGTGGATTTTTCTTGATGAGCACTAATCGACATGCCACAGCTTTACCTCGAACATACAAATATTGCCCCAAATCTTGCGCCTTGGATGTCGCCCTTTCGTATAGTTTTTTACATCCTTCCCATTGGGGTGTCGCAGCATTTGGCGTTACCATGTCGCGATTGCGGATTCGACCTATCCACGCATATCCCATGCTATCGAGTAACTTAAACCATGGCGCACGAAAGCCAGCATCGGTAATAAACACGGGCCTACAATGCTGCGGCAATAGCATTTTTAAATTCATAATAAATTGTTTGTGCACCGCTGGTTTGGTCGCCATTTTTATCGAGTGAACTTCCTCATAAACGGTCAGTGAACGACCTTTTACCATCAGCGCTGCGCGCAATCATTGCCAACTGCGGTCTGCGCACAAATCAGACCAATCTATGATGATGGCAGGCTGTTCTATTGTTGCCAAAATCGGCGAAAGCATCGCGCGATAAATCAAAGGACATTCTTTATGTAACTTTTTATTACTCAGCAATCGGTCGCAACGTTTGATGCGGTGCCGTATATTTGTCTTGCTTGAAAGCGCCCGACTTAGTTCCATCATGGTCAATTTACTACCACTAGCCGCATCAGTCATGAGCGCTAAACACCGTCGCCGTTTTGCATGAATTTGTGGGCAGTTTTTATCCAATAAATCTTGTATGATACTTTTCGCATGCATGGTGCTTTCCTTCGCAGTTTGGTCGCTACGAATGAAAGCGGTAACACAACTATGCATGCACTGTTTTTGCTGAAGAATGTCTTTTCTTTCAATGGCTTACCAGCGAAATTTAAGGGGAAGGCTCAGGGTCAGACTCGATTGATCTTCCGCCTCGCCCTCACAATGGTTTGATGCTGAAAAGCGTGTGCGGTCTTGATGCAGGCGTACTATTGATGATAGCCGCAGGCGCATTGCACCGTTTGGCCTATGCTTCCACCGTTAGCGGTAAATCCAAAATAAAGACCGCACCTTCGCCCGGTGTACTTTCGACACTGATGTGTCCCTGTAACATCGATGTGACGATGTTATAGCTAATCGAAAGACCCAAGCCATTGCCACCTTGCCCAAGGCTGGTAGTGAAAAATGGATCAAAAATACGCTTCAAATTACACGCCTCTATCCCCACCCCGTTGTCGCCAAACGTAATCAAGACCCGTCCCGCTTTCGGTTGCGTCGCGCGTAGCGTAATTTGCCCTGGCCGCCTGCTAGGAAAAGCGTGACACACCGCATTGTTGATGAAACTGGTAATGACTTGGCCGTAAGGGCCGGGGTAACTATCGAGTTGAATATTGGGTGGAATATCGACCAGAATCCGATGACCATCCGCGCGAATTAGGCTGTTCATCGTCGCCACCACTTCGTGCGTCGTTTGTTGTAAATCAAAAAAACGTCGCTGCGCTGTGGTGCGATCAGCCGCGACTTGTTTAAAACTGACGACCAAGTTGGCGGCGCTATGCAAGCCGCGCAAAATCAAATCCATGCCTTCACGTTGGCGCGCAATGAACTCTTCCAAATCACATAAGCGCAGACTTTGATTCTCTAACTGCATTTGCAAATGATCGCCATAGTCTTGCAGGCCCGTTGCCGTCACCAAGCTATTGCCTAGCGGGGTATTGAGCTCGTGGGCGACGCCCGCCACCAAGCTGCCCAGTGCCGCCAATTTTTCTTGTTCGACCAGTTGGATTTGCGCTTCTTGCAGCTTTTTGTAGGCATAGGCGTTGTCGAGCGCAATCGCGCCATAGGAACACAAATTGCGGAAAATTAATTCCTCGCGCTCACCATAGGCGGCTGGTTGCCGTGATTGAATCGTCATCACCCCTAAATTACGTTTGCCAGTGGCGAGTGGGCCAAACATCGCGCTCAGGCAAGGCGTGGTTTCATGCGTCAGGCAGTCGTCATGGTGGTTTTGTTGATCATGATTTTGCTCACTATTTTCACCCGAGCTGATCAAAATTTCACGCTGCATGCGGGCGCACAGTGCGGCATGGT
>JACPVY010000372.1 GCA_016197345.1 Burkholderiales bacterium | reverse complement strand
ATAATGAAATCACACATCATGGCAAGCTCACATCCACCACCAAGAGCATAACCTGCGACCGCTGCGATTACTGGCTTGCGCACTTTTAAGATGGTTTCCCAATTACGTGTGATGTAATTGCCGTTAAAGGCATCCATATAACTAAACTTCGCCATGGCGGTAATGTCTGCCCCAGCCGCGAATGCTTTTTCGTTGCCAGTGATAATGATGCAACCGATATTGTCATCCGCATCAAAGGCGAGCAAGGCGGCACCCAATTCATTCATCAATTGATCGTTCAGCGCATTCAGCGCCTTCGGACGATTGAGGCGAATCACACCAACCTTAGCGTCGGTTTCCACCAAGATGTTTTCGTATTCCATAGCAAGCTCCAAAGATGAGTGACACAATGAGATAGAACAGGCAAGCCCAGCGCCATCCGATGCGAAGCTGCAGATTGTAGCCAAATTGCACTCACTACTGTGCAAACAGGGTGAAATATTGCGCATCAACTAGGTGCGGCGTGCCAGATTTTTTGTCGCTGAAATGTCCAAGGCTGGTAATATTGCGGCGTGCCAATCTGGCACGGCACACCGCCTAAGTCCCCCAATTTTATAAGTGAGTTGAGAATTTTTAACCGCATAAGCCACTTTTTCAAAAGTCGGTTTGGTGATAGCGATTTATTGCGCCAAGCTAATTTCCGTCGCTTTTGGACCACCACCACGATCGACAACTTCGCTGAGCAAGTCAGCAATATGGCGATCCCCCTCACTGCGGCGGTCGAGTTGCATGCCCCGGTGTGGCAGGTCGCAACGCTATATTCACTCGAAACCTTACCATTCGCTCTATTTTCCTTGCCACTCGGCGTGTGGCTAGACCGCAATCGCAAATTTCCGGCACTAATCGGTTCGCAAATTCTTGCTGGCGCTGCCTTAGCCAGCATTCCAATCGCCGCAGTACTAGGCATCTTGAGCATTTACTGGATGTACGCCGTCGCCTTTTTGATGGGCTGCGCCAATCTTCTTGGCGGTAGTAGTGCCCAGACTTTTTTGACGAATATCGTTAGTCGCGAGCAATTAGTTGATGCGCATAGCAAGTTTGCCATCACCGATTCGGCGGCACGTTTAATGGGGCCGGGCTTAGCTGGGCAATTGGTCGGTTGGTTAGGCGCACCTCGCACCCTGCTATTCAATGCGTTTTGCTTTTTCTTTTCAGTCTTGAATTTAAGTCGCATCAAAGTTGAAGAGCCTGTCCCCACACCAAGCAAACAAAGTCCGCTGCAAGATGTGATTGACGGCATCAAATTTGTGTATAGCCACCCAATTTTGCGCGCTTTAGCATGGGGCACCGCCCTCTGGCAGATTCTTTTTAGCGGCTATGTGGCTCTACAAGTCTTATATGCCACACGCGAACTAGGGATGAGTCCAGCGCTACTTGGTGCGGCGCAGATGGCGGGCGGCTTTGGTGTGCTAGCAAGTTCCTTGCTGCTCAAGCCCATGACGAATCGCTTTGGCACGGGTAAAACCATTTTGTTCGGCTTAGCCAGCACATCTGTCAGTTGGCTATTGATGTCGCATCTGCCTGCACAAACATGGGGTAGCCAAGCACTGAGTGCGGTGCTGTATGGCGGCATCGTTTTTTTGTTTGATTGCGGCATGATGCTGTACTTCATGCCCTACCTCGCCTTGCGGGTGAAGGTGACGCCAGATGCTTTTTTGGGTCGCATGATTTCGACGATGCGTTTTATGACGGTCGCCGTCAGCCCACTAGGTGCGCTGAGCGCGGGCTGGCTGGGCGAGCATTTTGGTTTGCGCCCAGCGCTTACTTGGATAGGGCTCGCCGCGATGTTGCTGGCTGTATTGATGGTGGCGTTCTCACCCTTGCGTAATGTGCGCGAAGAAGGCTAAGCGGCCCTTCTTCGCTTTCACACAGCACAACGACTACTTCTCTAAATCAACGGTATGGAAATAATGGTTCGACGCCGTATCGTTGATATAGCCCTTCACTTCTTTCCGTACTGGCGTCAACAACACAGTGTGCGCTAATGGCACCCATGGTGCTTCTTCATGGAACACTTCCTGCGCGCGTTCATACAATTTGCTACGCTCGCTTTGCTTCGTGTTCACTTTCGCTTTTTGAAAGACCGCATCAAATTCCGCATTACACCAATGCGCGACATTGCCGCCGCTTTTCACCGCATCGCAGCTCAGGTTCGGGCCGAGAAAGTCGTCTGGATCGGCACCCGCGCTCCACCCTAGCATCACCGCTTGGTGCTCACCTTTTTTGCTGCGTTTCAGATATTCGCCCCATTCGTAGGTCACCAAATTCGCTTTGACACCGATTTTGGCCCAATCCGCTTGAATCAATTCCGCAATCCGTTTGCCATCCGGGTTATAGGGGCGAGAAACAGGCAGATACCACAGATCCATCTCAAATCCTTTTGGATAGCCCGCCTTTTCCAACATTGCCTTGGCTTTCTCTAGGTCAAATGGATATTCCACAATCTTGTCGTTATAGCTCCACATCGATGGTGGAAAAGGGTTTTTAGCGGCGCGCCCCGAACCTTGAAACACCGTCCTCATGATCGCTTGCTTATCGGTTGCCAAATTCAGCGCTTGACGCACTAGCTTGCTATCAAAAGGCTTCTTTTCCGTCTGAAAGCCGATATAGCCTACGTTCAAACCATCAAGACTAACCAACCGCAGATTCGGATCGGCTTTAATCACCGCGATATCGGCCGGTTTGGGAAACGCCATCACATGGCATTCGCCAGCCTTCAACTTAGCAAAGCGGACTGACGCATCTGGTGTAATCGCAAACACCAGATTGTCGATCTTAGGGCGTCCGCCCCAATATTGATCAAAAGCCTTATAGCGTATCGTTGCATCTTTTTGATACGAGACAAATTGAAACGGCCCAGTGCCAACGATATCGGTATCGATCACCTCGGGCGTGCCAGCCGCCTTCATCTTATCCGCATATTCGGCAGAAAAAATCGAAGCAAACGCGAGCGTCAGATTCACCAAAAATGGAGCGTCAGCGCGCTTTAGCTTGAAACGCACGGTGTAATCATCGACTTTTTCGATTTTGTCGATGATCTTGCCCATCTCTTTGTCATCGTAATAGGCAAAATTCTTGCCCGGTGCCACTTTATGGAAAGGATGATTCGGATCACCTTGACGCTGAAAGCTAAACAGCACGTCATCTGCATTCATATCGCGGCTAGGCTTAAAACGCGCCGTGGTGTGAAATTTAACGCCGCGCCGTAATTTAAACGTGTATTGCGTGCCATCTGGCGAGATATCCCAACTTTCTGCGAGCGCTGGTTGCAGCTTGGTGGTGCCCAATTCGGTTTGTACTAAGCGATTCAACATCTGCACGGCGGTGGCATCAAAGGTGGTGCCAGAACTCGACAATTGCGGATTAAAGACATCTGGGCTGCCTTCCGAGCAATACACCAAGGTTTTGGCGGCTAGCACAGGTGCGCTAGCGCAAAACAAACCCACCGCCATTGCGAGAAAATGCTTCTTCATCGTTCTGTCCCTATTCCATCCCTAAGTTGTTATCGCGCCGTGCTGTTACGCTTCGGCTAATTCTTCGAGTGGCGCAAAAATCACGTCCAAATCTTCGTCCGACACCACCATGCTTTGTACTTCGCCCTCTTCCAGCATGGAATCAGCCAATTCAGATTTACGTTGTTGCAGCGCTTGGATTTTTTCTTCTAGCGTGCCTTTGGCGATCAGCTTATAGACAAACACTGGCTTGTCTTGACCAATACGCCAAGCGCGGTCGGTTGCTTGATTTTCTGCGGCAGGATTCCACCATGGATCGTAGTGGATGACCGTATCGGCGGCGGTCAAATTCAAGCCAACACCACCCGCTTTCAAGCTGATCAAGAAAATCGGCACCGCTCCTTGTTGGAAGGCAGCGACTTGCGCGCCACGATCTTTGGTATCGCCCGTCAGCAGCGCATAGCGAATCGCGCGTGCCTGCAATTCCGATTCGATCAAGGCTAGCATGCTGGTAAATTGCGAGAAGACCAAAATCTTGCGACCTTCTTCCAGCAACTCCTCGATCATTTCCATCAATTCCATCAACTTGGCTGATACCAGCGGCACCTTGGAATTGGTCGAACCCTTGACCAAACGCGGGTCGCAACACACTTGGCGCAATTTCAGCAATGCTTCCAAAATCACGATCTGGCTGCGTGCCACGCCTTTGCGGGCGATTTCGTCGCGCACTTTTTTGTCCATCGCCAAGCGCACTGTTTCGTACAAATCGCGCTGTCCACCAGAGAGCTCGACATTGCGCACCATTTCGGTCTTCGGTGGCAATTCTTTCGCCACTTTGTCCTTGGTACGACGCAACATGAAGGGGCGAATCCGGCGCGCTAAGACGCTACGGCGCGCATCGTCGCCATTTTTTTCAATCGGGTTGCGGAAATCGGTATTGAAGGCTTTCTCTGTCCCCAAAAAGCCGGGTAACAAGAAATGGAATTGCGACCACAATTCGCCCAAATGATTTTCCAGAGGTGTCCCGGTTAAGCACAAGCGGTGACGGGCTTTGATCATGCCCGCCGTTTGCGCCGCTTTCGAGCGGGTGTTTTTGATGTAATGCGATTCATCCAAAATCATCAAATGGAATTCATGCTGACGCAGCTTATCTTCGTCACGCGGCAGCAAAGCATAGGTTGTCAGCACCAAATCATATTGGCTGATTTTTTCGAAGCGCTCCATGCGTTCTACGCCTTGCAGCAATAACACTTTGAGCGCCGGCGCAAAGCGTTTCGCTTCTGCTTGCCAGTTATCCATCAAGCTCGTTGGCGCCACCACTAAAGCCGGTGCCGTCAAACGCCCTGCTTCTTTTTCGATCAAGATATGCGCTAGCGTTTGGATGGTTTTACCCAAGCCCATGTCATCGGCCAAAATACCAGCCAAATCAAATTCACGCATGAACTGCATCCACGACACGCCATCAAGCTGATAATCGCGCAAGCTCGCTTTCAAACCTTCTGGTGGCGCTAAGCGTTGCACGCCGCCAAATTCATTCAAGCGTTGGCCCATATTGCGCAATTGCTCACCACCAAACCAGCGCATCGCGCAATTTTTTTCCAATTCAGCCAAGCGCGCAGCATCGAGTTTCGGCAAACGTATCGTCGGCCCCATTTTCTCGGTGAAATACAATTCGCCTAGCGTTTGCAAAATCGGCTTGACCCGGCCCCATGGCAGGCCAACCCGCACGCCATGCGACAACACCGCCAATAATTGGTCGCTATCATCGTGTGCTGCCATCGCCTTCGGATTAAAGTCATATGGCGCATTGCGTATCATTTGCACCAAAATCGGCAACAAAGGAATGCGTTTTTGATTGACGACAATGCCGAGTTCCAAATCAAACCAAGCGTTATCGGTATTACTGAGTTGATTGTCGATATCGGCATACCAATCTTCGATTTCGACCACTTCATAGCGATATTTCGCGGTTTTCTCGACGCGCCAGCCAGCATCAATCAGGCGTTGCAAGCCCCCTTTAGCAAAGCGCAACCAATCGGCTTGGCCTTTCATTTGCAATACGCCGACCAATTTCGACAAGGGCGAGCCATTGTCCTTCGGTGGCACAAAGCCTTCTGCCAGCAAGCTATTGTACGCAAGCGATTCAGCAGCAAGATCGCGCTCAATCACTTCCATCGTATCGCCACGTTGACGCACCACTTGCTGCCCGGGATCAAGCGAGACTGATTCACCGTCGTAATCAAAAGCGATCATGCCAAAGTCATACCAGCGCGTAACCATGTTTTGCGCATGATCTTCCACCTCTTGCGACATACTGCCGAGCAAGAGCAAAGGCTGCAACTTGATATCGTTACGCACTTTTTGCTGCACTTGCTCCGGTAGCGGTACTAATTGCTGCAAACCCGTCGCCATCAAACGCTGCGACAAGCGCGCCTTATCGCGCGAAGCGAGGAGCGGCGCTTGCGCCACCAGTGCTTGCAAATCTTGCGTTGGGATTTTGACGTTGCCCTGCAATAGCGTCAGTTCGCCGCAAGACAAGTTGTCGATGAACCAAGGTGGGTCTGTCGGCAAAATATAGTCTAGGGTATGGGCTTTGGATTTAGGATTGTTTGGATCGGGGATGGCTTGCCAGACGAGGCGGGTGCCGTTTTCTTCGCTTTGCCAGGCGAGTGCTGCTTGGCGTGGTGCGGCGGCTTTGACTGGATAAACGCGGCCACTTTGCATATCGGCCCAAGAATTGGCCCACAGCAGTTTTTGCTGCTCAATCAATAATTTCAACAGATGCGCACCAATTTTGCCGCGTGGTTCGGTAGCAATCCCACCGTGCGAATCCACACCGCTACGCATCGCCACAAAAAATCGCACAACATCTTCATCACCTGCGTGCATAAATGCGGGGGGATTCGAGAGCAGCGAAAAGACTTCTGTCACGGCAGTGGCGGAAACCACATCACCATTCGGTCTTACACGCGCTTTACACAAGCAGAGCGCCACATGTTTGCCACTCGAGGCTGGTGCTAACACATAAAGCAAGCTATAGGCACTTTGGCTAGGATCGAGCACTAACTGCGGTTTAGGCCGGGCAGCGGCTTCCATTTTTTGCAGCCACGTCACCAATGCATTCGGCAGTGCTGCTTGCGATAAAGGTTGATTGCCATTGCCGCCGCTTTTTTCCTGCGCCAATAAATGCGCTAACAGGGCAGCTACTACGTGCTGGCAATTACGGCCAGCAGAGCAAGAACAATCACCTTTGAAGCGGATACCGTTTTTATCACCGGTAAAGCTGATTTTTTGCTCATACAAGCGGGTACCGCTACCAGCGACGACGGCAACGATATTCCCTTTATCCAAGGTTACTTTGCGCACGGCATCTTTTTGCACTAAGGCCGCACCGCGCCCATAGGTGTTTTCATCAAAGTTTGCCAATACATCATCAAGCGTGAAATACATGGTGTTCACTTATATTTTAAATGCGCAGTGCCACAGCTGCTCAATTGCTCAACTTGCAAGCACCACGGGTACCACAAGCTCAGTCGCGAAACGGACGTGCTTGCATCTACCTGATTTTTCCGGAAATTATATTTTTGCCAGTGTCACAGCTACCAGCGCGCCAAACTAGCACAAGAGAAATCGCGATTGCGCGCACTCCTTTGCACCTGTTCAAAGCCACTCGTAGCTACTCGTCAATGCTAGTCATTACTTGTTGAAACTTGTTCGTTGATACTTGTTAATACCGACATCAAACTAGGCCGCAAGCTCACTGCAAATACCGCCGCCCTTGTTTTTTAGAAACGAAACTTGGCAATACCCGTCGCCATATCAATAATCTCTGTTATAAGCAAACACAGAGGAAAACTGCTGTCGTGATTACTGATCCCGCATTTTTAGTGCAAAAACACGCATTTAATTCAAATCTATCTTTTGCATGTTTGACATTACTGACATTAACGCCAGCAGCACAAGTGACGATGGCATGCTAAGAAACACCCTAGCAAACCAGTTCACCTGTGCAAACATCACCCAGCCGCGCGATGCAAGGATTTCCCTTACACATCACATTTCCAGCCAAATGCAACCATAATTTTTGTCATCACAAACAACGCAACTATCGTTTCTTGTGCATGATTT
>JACPVY010000371.1 GCA_016197345.1 Burkholderiales bacterium | reverse complement strand
GATGCTGTTCGTGTGCGCCAGCGCCGGGTTGTATGCGTAAGAGGCGCAATAGGCGCGAGACAAATAAATTGACAAACCAAATCACGGGTTTGGCGAGCGCCATTAGTGGTTTCAGGATAAGACTGGCGGGGAGCGAGATTTTTTCTGGATAGGTAGCGCCGATCACTTTTGGTGAGATTTCGGCGAAAACGATCAGCAAAAAGGCGACGATGGCAGTGGCTATCGTAATCACGCTTTCTTCATTGCCGAAAGTGGCAATCGCAATTGCGGTCACTAATGCGGTAGCGAGTGCATTGATTAAAGTATTGGCGATCAGCAGCAGTGATAATAATTTATCGGTGCGATCAAGTAGCCATAGTGTGGTGATGGCGCGTTTGCTGCCACTTTTTGCTAAATGGCGTAGTTTGTGGCGATTGGCCGCCATCAAGGCGGTTTCTGTCATCGCAAAAAATGCGGACATGAAAATCAGTAAGGCGAGCGCAGAAATTTGCGCCCATAAGGGAACGGTATCCAATCGGTCACCGCAATCGTAATGGTATGTGCATAGTTTAAAAGTAATCGGCCGAGGGTAAGCTCAACTTACCGTCATGCCGATTTGGGCTCAAGCGGGGCGAGGCTACGCCCGTTTCGATGCTGTGTGCCTAGCCATTGGAGCGGCACAAATGCGAGCTGGTACTCAGAATTCATCTATCGCTAAATATTCCTCCAGCTGTGCTGCTAGCGTGGGCTTAGTATTTGGCGGCTAGTGCTTGGCGGATGCTTAGTGATTCCGGTCAACCGCAAACGCGCACAATTGTAGCAAAGATTCTTTGTATGGACTATCGGGCATGGTGGCAATCGCCGCTTGTGCGCGCTCACTCGCATTGAGTGCTTGCTGGCGCGTATATTCGAGTGCGCCGCAACTGGTGATTGCCGCTAGAATTTCGTCGAAGTGCTTTTCGTCACCTTGCTCGATGCAATTCTTCACAAGTTCGCATTGCGCTGGTGTGCCGTGTTCCATCAAATAAATCAATGGTAGAGTGGGTTTGCCTTCGCGCAAATCATCGCCGACGTTTTTGCCGATTTGCGTCGCGTTGCCAGAATAATCGAGCACATCGTCGATCAATTGGAAGGCTGTGCCTAGTGAACGGCCATATTCTGCCGCGCAAGCGATTTGCTCTTCACTCGCGCCAGCGACTAAAGCGCCTAGTTCGGCGGCGGCTTCAAATAATTTCGCGGTTTTGCAGCGAATGACTTCGAGATAGCGTTCTTGCGTGACGTCGGGGTCATGCATATTCAGCAGTTGCAGTACTTCGCCTTCTGCAATGACATTGGTCGCATCGGCCAAAATCTGCATCACGCGCATGCTATTCAAATTCACCATCATTTGGAACGCGCGCGAATAGAGAAAGTCGCCGACCAATACCGACGCAGCATTGCCAAACAAAGCATTTGCCGTTTGCCGACCGCGCCGCATTGACGATTCATCCACCACATCGTCATGCAATAGCGTGGCGGTGTGAATAAATTCGACCACCGCGGCGAGTTGATGATGGTGCGTACCTTGATAGCGATAGGCGTTGGCGACTAATAGCACGAGTGCGGGGCGAATACGCTTGCCGCCAGCACTGATAATATATTCGGCGATTTGATTAACGAGCGAAACCTCGGAGTGCAGCTTTTCGCGAATGACCATATCGACTAAGGTCATATCGGTCGCGATGGTTTCAGCAATCGTGTTTTTTGGGGCGTGATGGTGGTTAGAAGCCAAGGCAAACCTGCGCAGAATGAGTCAAATTGGGCGGAATTATACGATGTATGGGCTTTGTTAGCGCGAAAACCTGTTGGCGCACTGGTTGTGAGTATGAATTCTTATCGCGGTGCAACATCGTGCTTGACCGTCCCTGTTTCAGCCTGTACAATCGCCAGTTCCCTGAATTATGCGTATAAGCTTGCAAAAGCTCGTTGCAGTTGAAGTGCGGGGAATTCCCTTTAAATTTTTGATGAGGTTTCAAATCATGTACGCGGTCATAAAAACCGGTGGCAAACAATATAAAGTTGTCGCTGGCGAAAAACTCAAAGTAGAACAGATACCTGCAGACATTGGTTCCGAACTCACCATCGATCAAGTACTCGCAGTGGGTGCTGGCGAAACCATTAAATTTGGTACGCCATTGGTTGAAGGTGCCAAGGTGCTGGTAAAAGTGGTGGCCCACGGTCGTCACGACAAGGTCAAGATTTTCAAGATGCGTCGTCGTAAGCATTACCAAAAGCATCAAGGCCATCGTCAAAACTATACCGAACTCGAAATCGTTACGATCAACGCTTAATTTTATCTAGCGTGTAATTTTTTCGGGCTTCTGGCCTGTCAGGTATCATCTTTTATCAGTCATATTAGGAGCTTTCCATGGCACATAAAAAAGGCGGCGGCACTACGCGTAACGGCCGCGATTCAGAATCAAAACGTCTTGGCGTGAAATGCTTTGGCAGCGAACGCGTACTGGCCGGCAATATCATTGTCAGACAACGCGGCACGCACTTTAACCCT
>JACPVY010000370.1 GCA_016197345.1 Burkholderiales bacterium | reverse complement strand
ACGATGAGGTCATCGAACGTGAACGGCGTCGCGGTGGACTACTCATATGACGCGTTGAACCGGCTATAGCGGCCATGTTGATCATAGTTGGGGGGTAAATAGACTTGGAATTGGCAGGCTTCGCCCATGCTTTGGCTGCTAATTTCGACCTGTATCACTTCGCCATAGGTGGTGCTACTGCGCTGCGCCCAATCGCCATCACCTAGCAACAAATAGGAATGCTGCCCGCCTAAACCATCGTCGGCACGCAATGGGTTATTCGGGTCAAACATGATCTGGCCATCGACGATGAATTTGTACAGCCATTGGCCATGGCGCAAACGCAATTTGATGCGCCACACGCCCTGTGCATCGCGCGCCATTGGCATAGGTGCGGCTTGCCAATCCGTCATCTCACCAATTAAGGCGACCGCTTTTGCCTGCGGCTGTGGCAGGCAAAATTCAACTTCGACCAAGGCGCCTGACAACGCCATATGGGTCGTCAGTATAGTGTGCATGCCTAAGTATTCAGGATTCATCTGCGGCTATTCCCATGCTTCCAATGCGGTGGCGGTGCGTGATATTCATCCAAATCGGCTTTTGCAAATATGCTATCCAGCCTAAAAATATTACTAGCAGTAAAATTTCGCTGATTGAACGGCCATCCGCTGAACGATTGTGTGGATCATACACAAACAAAAACCAAACCGCTTTGAAAAAATTCGCTTTGACGAGGGTTTGCGCAAAAACGAGCAAAAATGCTACGTTGCAGAAATTTTTTAGCAATAAATGCAACAAAAAACCGCAAAAAGCAAGTGCTTGGCAATTTCCAAAATGCTGCAATGCAGCGCAACAAGTTCCAAAAAAGAGCACAAAAAATCAAATTTGCACCAAACTAGTGTGATAACTTGCGTCCGCTGCACTGAACTGCACCAGCACTGCACCCCGTTAATGACAAAATCATTAATAGTTATGCCAGCAGGAAATATGCGATCAAAGAATCGCCGCAGCACCGTCGTACACGCAAAATGCGGGCGACAAACTCCCCAAAAAAACTAATTCCAACTATTTTCGAGACGAGACAATCATGAAATCAGTTACCACCAGCAGTTCTTCCCGCATTAAATTCAAAGCGCTTTGGTCAACCATGTTGGCAAGTGGTTTGGTCGGTATGGTAGGTATGGGCCTCGCACCAGCCGCTGAAGCCGCCTTCAATTCCAATCAAACGTCGGTGCAAATGTTTCACTGGAGCTGGAACAATATTGCCAAAGAATGCAGTAGCTACCTCGGCCCACAAGGATTTGGCGCAGTGCAAATCTCGCCGCCGAATTCGGCTTTGAAGGGTGTCAACTGGTGGGACATGTATCAGCCGGTCGATTACAGCGTCCTCACTAGCAAAATGGGGACAGAAGCGCAATTGCAAACGATGATCAATACCTGCCACGCGGCTGGGGTGCGGGTGTATGTTGACGTGGTCGGTAATCACCTCGCCGCAGGCAGCGGCACTTCCACCGCTGGCGCGAGTTTCAACGCCGCCACTTTGAGCTACCCACGTTTTAGCGCGCCAGATTTTCACTCCGCCTGCGACATTCAAGCGAGTGACTATGGCAGCCCCGGCAATCGCAATAGCGTGATGAATTGCCGCTTTTCTTCATCTTTTTGTATCACTTTGATTTT
>JACPVY010000369.1 GCA_016197345.1 Burkholderiales bacterium | reverse complement strand
CGCATCGGCAGCGGCGCCATGTATCCAACAGCCAGCCAACGCGGCTTCCCATTCTGGCCAATGTTGGGCTAATAGCGCACCACACAGTCCCGCTAACACATCACCCGTGCCGCCCGTCGCTAAAGCGGGATTGCCAGTAGGATTGATTACCACATGGCCATGGGCATTGGCGATCACACTGCCGGAACCTTTTAATATCACACTGGCATTAAAGCGTCGGGCTAATTCGCGGGCCGCACCAAGGCGGTCTTTTTGCACCAATTCTGCATTGCCGGCAAGGTGGCCTAGTAGCCGCGCCGCTTCGAGCGGATGGGGGGTGAGCAGTGTGATCGCGCGCCTTGCTTGCAGTTGTTGTTGCAAGCTTTCTTCCAACGCGATGAGGTTGAGCGCATCGGCATCGATCACGATAGGGGAGGCGCTACCCAAGGCGCGTTCGACTAATTCACAGGCTAGGCGGGAGGTGCCTAAGCCCGGCCCGATCACCAAGACCGATTGGTGAAAATCCATGTCCGGCGCATGGCGGCACATGATTTCAGGCTGGACTAGATCGACGTTGGGATAGTGCCCGACATCTGCCGCAAAGGCGATGAAGGTGCGCCCTGCGCCGGTTTTCAATGCAGTATGCGCGGCCAGTAGCGCCGCACCTGCCATGCCGGATGCACCGCCAACGACGACCACATTACCGAAATTGCCTTTGTGGCAATGGTGTGGCCGTGCATGCAAGTAGCGTGCAAATAGCGATACCTGACCAATATCGACATGGCTAGGCTTATAGAGCTTGCCATCAATTTCTAGCCGCGCAACATGCACCACGCCCGCATGGTCACGCCCTTGGCCTGTATGCAGCCCCGGTTTGTCGCCAATAAAGGTAATGGTATGACTCGCGCGAACGGCTAGCCCATGTGGACCGACTACATTACCGCTATCGGCATCCAGACCGCTTGGCACATCGAGTGACAGCACGGTGCAGTGAAAATGATTGATTGACTCGATCAAACTATGCAGGGCGCCAACGATAGGGCGCGTCAAGCCAATACCAAACAAGCCATCCACCACTAAATTCCATCGGGTAGAGGTGATTGCCGAGGTGGCTTCGCCCATACTAGCAGGATCAATAAAATTGACGGCACTGCCTTGCGCGCGTAAGAGCGCCATCTTGGCATCATTCGACGGATTTTTATCTTGCGCAAAGAGGAGGGCGGAGACTTGCATGCCCGCCTGCGCTAAGCGGGCCGCGCAATCTAGTGCATCACCGCCATTGTCGCCGGGGCCAGCCAACACCAATACTTTGCATAAACCATGTGGCGAGGGCATTAATTCCAGCGCTAGCCTAGCACTGGCCGCACCTGCGCGCTGCATCAAGGTGCCGGGGGGAAGTTGGGCATAGGCGGCGCGTTCAATTTCCCGAATTTGTGCCACTGAGAATAGGGTATTCATAGCCATCTTAAATAAGGTTGGTTCGGAAGGCTTTGTGGGTGATTGCCGAAGCACGCGCGATGGCGGAGAAAGTCGTGGTTTTCCTCTCTGAAAACACCTTGAAAGCGCCACAATTTCCGGCGCATGAACGCAAACGCATTATCGAACAGAGTACGCTAGAGCGCGGCTGGGATAATGTCGAAGTGGTGATTGTGCGGGGGGATTACACCGCCCGGGTCGCCAAAAATCATGGCATTGATTATTTGATACGGGGTATTCGGAATACCAGCGATTTTGATTACGAGAATTTGATTCAGCAAACCAATGTCGATGTCTTGCACGGTGCGAAAACGATGTTTGTGATGCCGCCGCGCGATTTAGGTTCGGTGAGCTCGAGCTTTGTGCGGGCCTTGCAAGGGCCAGTGGGCTGGCATTGGCATATGAAAAAATTCGTCCCCGGCCCAGCCTACTATGCATGGATTATCGATTGGTTGCGCAAAGAGTGGATGGGCTTGTGGAATTACCCCGAGCTATCCGAGCCAGCAAGGGCGCATTGTGAGCATTATTTTGCCTTGCTAACCCAAGAAAATGGCTATGGTGGACCCAATCGCCATTATCACAATTGTGATCACCTCGTGCATGGATTGACTGAAATTCGGGCTTGGGCGGCGAATACCGATGCCAGTCCAGCGGCAATTGCTAGCTTGAAAAAAGCTTTTTGGTTCCATGATGCGGTGTATCACCAAAACGATCCCCGCATCAGCGATGAAGAGGCTAGCGCGCAATTTTGGCTAGACGCCCAATTACAGCAAAAATGCGGCTTAGCAGAAGATGATGCGGTGGCGCAATTAATCCGTGTCACCGACCATTTCCAAGAGTCGCAAATTGATCACCCGCTCAAAAATGTGATGCTTGGCGTTGATCTTGCCATTTTGGGGCAAGACGATGACATCTACGATATTTATGCCAAAGCTATTCGCGCTGAGTACAGCCAAGTGGCGCAGGCGGAATACCGCAGCAAACGCGGGGCAGCGATGCGTCATTTGCAACAAAAAGCCGAGAGTAAGATGTTATTTACACATCCTTATTTCGCCGACCATTACAATGCGAGAGCGATTCAAAATATGCAGCGCGAGTTGCATGAATTGGATGGAATGGGTGAATAAAGGCAGCGCGCTCGGGCTTTCCTGACTTCACTGCTGGGTAGCGCCATCTATTAGAAAATTGCCGACAATTGCAAACACGCATTCACCGGAGCCGGGCATGGAAGCCGTTCTGAAACACATGCTAGATATGACAGGGCAGCGCGATCATGATCTGGTGGATTTATCTATCCTGTCAGCCGTGTGGGAAATGGCGGATGCCCAACAAGCGCGCATGCTGCAATTATCAACGCGTGGTGAGGAGACTGTGGTGGAAGTGCGCGGATGGGTGCGGCCACACGAAATCAAGGTGATTCATGATAGCGACGGTGGTAAGGCGGACACCGAATCGAGTTGCTTCCCATTACGCCAACTACCTGCTTTAGAGCAATGTCTGTTGCGCGGCGCTGGTTGGGAAAAAGGTCGATCAATTGACGGTGCTTATATGCTTTGGCTACCAATTTGGCTAGAAGGTAAGGCAAATGTCTGCTTGGAAGTCACGCGTAACAAACCTTATTCGCGGCGTATTGTCGATTTACTTGAAGGTATGGTCGGAGTCTATCGCAACTTTCAAAGCTTGTTGGAATACAGTGAACGTGATTCACTCACCAGCTTACTCAATCGCAAAACATTTGAACGGCACTTTACACATGCTAAGCAGGGTGACGCGCTAAAGAGCGCTAATAATGCCCATATCCAGATGGAGCGCCGCCATCTGGATCAGAATAAATTGGAATGGTTGGCGGTTGTCGATATCGATTTTTTCAAATTGGTGAATGACAACTTCGGTCACTTGTATGGTGATGAAGTGCTGATTTTGGTCGCCAATTTAATGAAGGAAGCATTTCGTACAAACGACAGGATTTTCCGCTTTGGTGGTGAAGAATTTGTCATCATGATCCATGCGGCCGATCTGGAGGATGTGCGTATGGTGGTAGAACGCTTTCGTCTGCGAGTGCAAAGCTACCAATTCCCTCAAGTTGGTCAAATTACCGTAAGCATTGGCTACACCAGCTTTCAGCCGATGGATTCCCCGGTCGAAGTGCTCGGGCACGCAGATCAAGCGCTTTATTTTGCCAAAAGTAATGGCCGCAATCGCAGTTGCCAGTACGAACACCTCGTTGCAGAAGGGTTGTTGCAAACTGTGCAAGTTCTTCCAACCTCACCGACAGAATATTTTTAGTGTGCGGGCAAGCGCTAACGCGCACAAATCTACCCCTCTTTCTTCAAAGTCCCTTGAGCGATCATACCTATGCAAGCGCAACAATCGTCCGCGATCCTTTCTCATTCTGACCAACAACTCTGGCAATTTTGGATAGACCGTGGCGGTACATTTACCGACATCGTCGCCCGCAAACCGGATGGCAGCCTGTTGACCCATAAATTGCTATCAGAAAACCCTGAGCAATACCTTGACGCGGCAGTTGCCGGCATCCGGCATTTACTGGGCGTCGCTGCTGGTGAACCTATTCCTAGCGCGCAAATCGAGGCCGTGAAAATGGGCACCACGGTCGCCACCAATGCCTTGCTAGAACGCAAAGGGGAACCTGTGTTGCTGGCGATTACGCGCGGCTTTGCCGATGCGCTACGCATAGCCTACCAAAATCGGCCACGCATCTTTGATCGCCATATCGTCTTGCCGCAATTGTTGTATCAGCGTGTGTTAGAAATTGATGAGCGCATCGGTGCCCGTGGCGAAATGGTGTTGCCCTTGGATCTCGCTAGCGCTAAAGCAGGTTTGCAAGCGGCATTTGATAGCGGCTTGCGGGCGGTGGCGATTGTGTTAATGCATGGCTATCGCTATAGCGCCCATGAACAAAGTTTGGCGCAATTGGCGGCTGAAATTGGCTTTACACAAATTTCGACCTCGCATCAAACCAGTCCGCTGATGAAATTAGTGTCGCGTGGCGATACCACGGTGGTCGATGCGTATTTATCCCCCGTCTTGCGACGTTATGTCGATCAGGTGGCGAGCCAACTGCCGGGCGTGAATGTGCAATTCATGCAAAGTAATGGGGGTTTGACCAATGCCCATACTTTTCAAGGCAAAGACAGTATTTTGAGCGGCCCCGCGGGCGGCATTGTGGGGATGGTGCGTACTTCGCAATTAGCGGGCTTGGATAAAATCATCGGCTTTGATATGGGCGGCACTTCGACTGACGTGTCCCACTTTGCAGGTGAGTTCGAACGTGTCTTTGAAACGCAAGTCGCTGGCGTGCGGATGCGCGCGCCGATGATGAGTATTCATACCGTGGCGGCAGGTGGCGGTTCGATTTTGCATTTTGATGGTAGCCGGATGCGGGTTGGCCCTGATAGCGCTGGCGCGAATCCCGGTCCCACCAGTTATCGTCGTGGCGGGCCATTAGCGGTGACAGACTGCAATGTCATGCTTGGCAAATTGCATCCTGAATATTTCCCCCACGTATTTGGCCCAAAAGCAGATCAAGCGCTAGATCGCGTCAGCGTACACCATGCATTTGCCGATCTCGCCAAGAAAATTCAGACACAAAGCCAGGTCGAAACCACGCCAGAAGCCGTCGCTGAAGGCTTTATCGACATCGCCGTTGGCAATATGGCCAATGCGATTAAGCAAATTTCAGTGCAGCGCGGACACGATGTTAGCCAATATACCTTGACCACTTTTGGCGGTGCTGGCGGTCAGCATGCTTGTTTAGTGGCGGATGCGCTTGGTATGAATAGCGTGTTTGCGCATAGTTTTGCGGGGGTGTTATCGGCCTATGGCATGGGCTTAGCCGATCAAACAGCGATGCGGCAAATGGCGATTGAGGCGGTGTT
>JACPVY010000368.1 GCA_016197345.1 Burkholderiales bacterium | reverse complement strand
ATGGCAAAAAAGCTAGTTTTCGGCAAAAGAGTGATAACGGCGATGACGAATGGATAGAAGGTGAGGGCGCACGCATCGAATATTCCGATCAAACCGAGGAAATGAAAATTTTCGCTAAGGCGCGCTTAAAACGCTTGCAAGGCAGCAAGGTAATGGAAGATGTCGAAGGTGAAGCGATTGTGTATGACAGCCTGAAAGAAGTATTTTCAGCAAACAACACACCTAACGGCACCAATACCCCCGGTGGCAATCGCATCAAGGTCGTGATTCAGTCGAAGGATGGTGTTGCCAGCACGGCTAGCAGTGCCAGCAATCCGAGTCCAACCACGCCCGCTACGCCGAACGCGATGAGTACACCGAAAAAATAGCCGCGCGCCCACTGCGTCGCGCTGCGCTTGTCGCCCACGAACCTCTCCTTGGCCCGCTATCATGTTGCCGACTCGCCCTCAACCTGCCCCCCTTCAACGTGATAGCCTAATTCCCGATTGCTGCAATATTGGCGTGATTGTGCGTGCGTTGTTGGCGGTAAATTTGGTTGTACTTGTATGTGGTGTCGTACCCGCGGCGATTTTGGCAAGTGTGATCGCTTTGCTAGGTAATTTCGATTGGTTTGTTAGCACTTACCCACGTTTGAACCCACGTGTGACAATTGCAGTAGCGGCGGCATTTGGCCTCGCGCTGCAGCATTATTTTGAATTGCGCAATCGTGCTTTTTCCCCTGCGTTAATGGCGGCCCGCTTGCAAGCTCTGCAAGCACGTATCCGTCCCCATTTTTTATTCAATAGCTTAAATGCGGTGCTGTCCCTGATTCGCACGGAACCCTTACGCGCCGAAACCACGCTAGAAGATTTGGCCGAATTATTTCGTGTGTTGATGCGCGATGCGCGCGAACAGACCACGCTAGGGGAAGAAATCCGCCTCTGTCGGCAATATTTGTCAATTGAAAAAATTCGCTTGGGGGACAGACTTCAAGTGAAATGGGATATGACCAACACCAACGACGCTCTACTGCGCAAAGCGCAAATGCCATCGTTGTTGTTGCAACCTTTGTTGGAGAACGCCGTGCATTATGGCGTCGAGCCTAGCGGCCAGCCATGCTTGGTGAAAATTCGCATTTCGCGCTCGATTGATCGAATAGAAATCGTGGTCTTGAATCCAATTGACCCGAATGTGGTGGTGGAAAGCGGCAATCAAATGGCACTGGGAAATATCCGCGAGCGTTTAGCCTTGTTATACGATGTGGAAGCACAGTTGACGCATGGTGTGATTGGCAATGAATACGAAGTGCGTTTGCGCTTCCCCTATGTGCGTATGCCTCTGCATATGGATGCACACGCGGCATCACCAGCATCACCCACGCCGCCAGCAGCAGAAAAATCCGGGAAAAACAAATGAGTCTGAAAATTTTTATCGTCGATGATGAAGCGCCAGCCCGTTCACGCATGTGCACGCTGCTCGGCGATATCGCCCAAGAAGCGCCGCATACCTTGGTCGGCCAAGCCGAAAATCCGCAGCAAGCATTGGATGGCATCTTAAGCACGCAAGCGGATTTGGTATTGCTGGACGTGCAAATGCCGGGCATGACGGGATTGGAATTGGCATCGCACTTGATCAAATTTGAACACCCGCCAGCGATTGTCTTCGTCACCGCATTTGATGAATATGCGCTGCAAGCATTTGATGTGCATGCGATTGACTATTTGCTCAAGTGCCCAGCGCCTCGCGCAAACGCTACAGCGGGTACAAGCCTTACGCGCTAGCGCCAAACCTGCACCACAAAAAATCGCCGAAACGGCGCAAAGCTTGCAGGCAAAACGCCTAAATTTTTCAGTACAAGAACGTGGCCGCGTCTTGCTAGTGCCGGTGCATGAAGTGATTTACCTGCGCGCCGAGCAAAAATACGTCAGCCTGCGCACCAAAAGCCGCGAATACCTGATCGAAGAATCGCTTGTCTCGATTGAAGAAGAAATGAAAGAACGCTTCGTGCGCGTACACCGCAACGCCCTCGTCGCGCGGGCAGCGATTTTGGGCGTGGAAAAGGGCGTGCTGCAAGACGCTGAAGACGGCGAAAAAGGCCAAGAAGCGTGGCAAGTCATCCTGCGCGATGTGGCAGAACGCTTGCCGATTTCACGGCGGCAATGGGCGGTGATTAAGGCGTTGGTGAAGTAGGGCCGCAAACCACCCGCGTCTGTTATGGCTGCGAGCGGTTTTTGGGACGGTTGAACTTCTGCGTCAACCACCGCCGTAGCGGAATGTCATATTCTTTTTCCACCAGCAGCGAAATCCACAGCAAAAAGATGACCAGCAAAATGCCGCTGAGGGGGGCGAATTGTTCGACGCGGTTACGGGCGACAAAGTGGGCCATTTGGGCTAATGGCAAATGCAAGACATACATCGGGTAGCTAGCAGAGCCGAGTATC
>JACPVY010000367.1 GCA_016197345.1 Burkholderiales bacterium | reverse complement strand
TATCGAAGGCTGGACTTTTGCGCAAATGCGCGCCGCAGTTGCTGAACATCCCGGCTTAAAACACGATACCGTCAAACTGTCGAACAAAGAATTATTAGAAAAACTCAATCTCGAATTTAAGCAAGCGGAAGGCTTATTTTTCCCCGATACCTACCGCTTTGCAAAAGGCGTGAGTGACTTGCAAATTTATAAGCAAGCGCATGGCGCGATGATGCGCAAACTCGCGCAATCGTGGGATAAACGCGAACCCAACTTGCCATATAAAAATGCCTATCAAGCGCTGGTGATGGCTTCTATCGTCGAAAAAGAAACCGGGCAAAAAGCCGAGCGTGACATGATCGCGGGGGTGTTCGTCAACCGCTTGCGGCAAGGCATGCTGTTGCAAACTGATCCCACCGTGATTTATGGCATGGGCGATAAATACCAAGGCAAAATCCATAAGCGCGATCTCGAAACAGATACCCCGTACAATACCTATACCCGCGCTGGCTTGCCGCCGACGCCGATTGCCCTACCGGGCGCTGCGTCGTTGACGGCGGCGATGATGCCAGCCAAGACCAATGCCTTGTATTTTGTTGCGCGTGGGGACGGTAGCAGTGAATTTTCAAATAACTTAGTCGATCACAACCGCGCCGTGAACAAATATCAGCGCAACGCTGGCCAATAGTGGCGCAAGCGTTCGCAACGACCTCTCTGAATCTGACAATTAATCAAACTAATCAAACAGCGCACTAGCGCAGAAGAATTCATTAGCATGCAAACGAATATGGCAACCCTCGGTAAATTTATCAGTTTTGAAGGCATAGATGGCGCGGGTAAATCGACCCATATTGAATTGGTCCGCCAGCTATGTGAAGCGGCGGGCAAGCAAGTAGTACAAACGCGGGAACCGGGTGGTACGCCCTTGGGCGAGCAATTGCGCGGCATCTTGCTACAGCAAAAAATGGCACCGGCAACTGAAGCGATGTTGATGTATGCGGCGCGCCATGAACATGTGGTGCAAGTGATTCAACCTGCTTTAGCGCGTGGTGATTGGGTGATTTCGGATCGCTATGTCGATTCCAGTATCGCCTACCAAGGCGGTGGCCGCGCGTTAGCGCAGGCACAACTCGATGCGCTAGGGCAGATCGCTATCGGCGATTTGTTGCCGGATTTGACGCTCTTGTTTGATGTGCCGCTAGAGGTAGCGCAAGAGCGCTTAGCGCGCAGCCGGGTATTTGATAAGTTTGAGCAAGAGCAAGCGGACTTTTTCCAAGCGGTGCGCGGGCGCTATCTACAGATCGCCGCGACACAGCCAGATCGCGTGAAAGTGGTTGACGCTAGCCAAAGCATAGAAGAGATAGCTGAAGTGGTGCGTGGCATCGTGCAAACCTTTCTACAGCGCAACGCTGCGATTGCTGAAAGTCAAGCATGAGTAATGACGACAGCAGCAAAGCGCCACCGCTGACGCTCTTGCCGTGGCAACACAGCGCGTGGCAGCAAATCCAAGTGCTGCGGCAAAATATGCCGCATGCGCTGCTGTTTTATGGCAATCCCGGCATCGGCAAAACCCGCTTCATTCAAGTCTTAGCCCAAGCTTTGCTCTGTGAAAATGGCCGTAGCGATGGCTTAGCCTGCGGTTCCTGCCCCTCGTGTACTTGGTTTTTAGAGGGCAATCATCCTGATTTTCGCTGTGTGCGGCCAGAGCGGATGGAACCAGAGCCAGCCGATGATGCCTCGAAAGAAATCAAAATCGACCAAGTGCGCTTATTGGCCGATTTTATGAATATTTCCACCCATCGCAGCGGTTTGCGGGTGGTGGTGCTGTATCCCGCCGAAACCTTGAATTTGGCAAGTAGCAATGCCTTGCTAAAAACGCTAGAAGAGCCGCCGCCGAAAACGGTGTTTTTGCTGGCAACCAATAGCATCGATCAATTACTCCCGACGATTTTGTCGCGCTGCCGTAAGTTTGCGCTTGGCATGCCGGGCCAGGCTGAATCTTTGGCTTGGCTCAGTGCGCAAGGGGTGCGCGACGCCGCCAACTGGCTAGCTGAGCAGGGCGGGGCGCCGTTGACGGCATTTGAGATGGCGCAGGTCGGTAAGCGCGATGAACTCGATTTCTGGCTGCAATTTTTAGCGCTACCGAGTTTGGATGGCGCGCTCAAAACGGCAGAAAAATTACAAAAGACACCAGTGCCGCAATTGCTTGCATGGTTACAACGCTGGTTGTACGATGTGTTGTCTTGTCGTTTGGCTAGTACAATCAGGTATTATCCGCGTTATCAAAAAGAAATCGCAGCCTTAGCGGCGCGGGTTGATTTAGGGCAATTGCTAGCGGTGCAAAAATCGTGCAAAGAACGCGCTGCCATTGCTGAACACCCCTTAGCGCCCAAGCTGTTCATTGAAGACATGCTGCTGGAATATGTCACGATCTGCCGCTAATGCCTGAGTTGTCCAACAAACTCGGCAAAAAGCGCGCAGTACAATACAAGAATTGAGGAATGATTATGACTGCAAGTCCTGCTATAGGTACGGCAACCACAGCGCTAGCGCGGCCATCAGTGCTTTCGCTGGCGATCAAAGAAAAAGCGGCGCTGTATGCTGCCTACATGCCATTTTTGAAAAATGGCGGTATTTTTGTACCGACCAATAAGCCCTATAAACTCGGCGATGAAATTTATTTGATTTTGGCCTTGATGGATGATCCTAATAAATATCCTATCGCTGGTAAAGTCAGTTGGATCACCCCTATGGGTGCTAACAATAGCAAGGCGCAAGGCATAGGTGTTCACTTCCCGGAAGACGAAAGCGGACAACGTGCCAAATTGCGTATCGAAGAATTATTGGGGGCAGCGCTACGTTCTTCGCGCGCGACCCACACTCTCTAACCAGTATCAATCACCGCCACGCCATCATTTCAATGCCGTATCAACATCGCCTCGCACTTGAGCAGGATTTGCCTGCCATCGTCGCAATCTATAATTCCACCGTCGCTTCGCGCATGGTTACCGCTGATACCAGCGAAGTTAGCGTGGCCGACCGCCTACCGTGGTTCGCCGCCCACCAAACGGGGAAGCGTCCGCTGTGGGTGGTTGAGGACGCGGCGGGTGAGATCTTAGGTTGGCTCTCGTTTTCCAATTTTTATGGCCGCCCGGCCTATGCTGGCACCGCCGAATTGTCGATTTACTTAGCGCCGAATGCGCGTGGCAAAGGCTTGGGACGCTATCTGCTAGAACAAGCGATTTTGGCGGCACCCGCGCTCCACTTGCACACGCTGCTGGGCTTTATCTTTGGACATAATTTGCCTAGCTTGAATTTGTTTGAAGTCTATGGTTTCGCACGTTGGGCGCATTTGCCGGAAGTGGCGATCTTAGACGGCGTAGCGCGCGATTTGATCATCGTTGGTAAAAAAATTGACGGTCAACCTGAGCTGAGCGCATTTAGCACTTAGCGTTGTTCGCTCTCGCTTAATCAATTCGCCGCAGATTGTCCCCCCCATCCCTGTATAGCAAAAGCCTGTATGTATATTGATTCTCACTGCCATATCAATTTCCCCGAATTAGCCCAGCGTATGCCGGAGTTGCTGCAAAAGATGCAAGCCAACAAGGTGACCCATGCGCTCTGTGTCTCGGTGGATTTGCCCGATTTTCCGCAAGTATTAGCGTTGGCAGAACAATATCCGCATATCTATGCCTCGGTCGGCGTGCATCCCGATTACCCGGATACGGTAGAACCCGATGTCGAGACGCTGTTGCGCTTAGCCGAGCATCCACGCGTGATTGCGATAGGCGAAACGGGCTTGGATTACTACCGTCTCACTGGCGATTTGGAATGGCAACGCGAGCGCTTTCGCACCCATATTCGCGCCTCCCGCGCCTGCAAAAAGCCCTTGATCATTCATACCCGTAGCGCCAGTGCCGATACGCTACGCATCATGCGCGAAGAGGGCGCTAGTACCGATCAAGGCGGTGTCGCAGGTGTGATGCATTGCTTTACAGAATCGCTAGAGGTGGCGCAAGCGGCAGTTGAGATGGGCTTTTATATCTCGTTTTCAGGCATCGTCACCTTTAAAAGTGCGAAAGAATTGCAAGCGGTAGCGCGTGAGATTGATATTTCGCGTATCTTGATTGAAACCGATTCGCCTTATCTCGCCCCCGTGCCACACCGTGGCAAGATGAACGAACCGGGTTTTGTCTGTCATGTCGCCGAATTTTTAGCGGATTTAAAAGGGATTGCGCTGGCCGATGTGGCGCGACAAACGACGCAGAATTTTTTCACCTTATTCCCGCATGCGGTGCCATAACTAGCGACGCTAAACAGAGCAAACTTCCATCATGCCTAAGCAATTTTTATCAAAATCGAGCACGCTCTTGCTGACTGCCGTAGCGGTCTTTTTGGCACCGTCAGCCTTTGCGCAATTGCCCTCGGTCGCGCAAGCTTGTGCGCCCTTGAGCGCTGCGGATGCGCAAGATAAAAATGTGGTCGCTTATCAAAAGCAGTCTTGCTTGGAAGCGAAGCAGCGCGAAAAAGACAATCTGGTGCTAAAAAAGCGCGATGAACTAGGGCAATTTTTCCGCGCCTGCAAAATCAATAATAGCGAAGTCATTTCCCAGCTATTGCAAGAGTCGTTTGACCCCAATCAAGTCGAACCCGAACGTGGTGAAACCTGCTTGATGTTGGCGATACGCGAAGACGCGGGGAAGGTGGTGGAACTATTGCTGGCGTCTAAAAAAATCAATCTGGAAGCGAAAGCTAATAATGGCGATAACGCGCTGATGATTGCCAGCTATAAGGGCGCGGCCAATATCGTTAAAACCTTGATCGACCATGGCGCCGAAGTGAACCGCCCTGGTTGGGCGCCGCTTCATTATGCAGCCTTTATTGGCAATAACGAGGTCGTGCAAATCCTGCTCGATGCATCGGCCTATATCGACGCCGAAGCGCCTAACAAAAACACCCCTATCATGATGGCGGCATATGGTGGTCACATCTATACCGCCAAACTTTTGCTGGATGAGGGCGCCGATGCCACGCTGAAAAATGATCGTGGGCAAACCGCAATCGACATGGCTTTGTTAAGCAATCATCAAGATATCGCCGATGGTTTGCTCTTCCAACTCAAAAAGCAGGGTAAGCCCGTGCCTGCCAATACCAGTAGCAACGCCAATCCCCCCGCCAATCATGGTGCAAAATTTGATAACAGCAAAGATTAGTCTACCCATCTTGATGCTGTAGTTTCCAAGTGCCGCCGTTTGCGGACATACAAACGCGTGGGTAACTTGTGCCCACGCTACAGCAGCGCCATTTTGCTATTCCAATTGCTACTCTTTTGGCGCGATAAGCCGCGAATTAGGCGGTTTTAGCCAGCCACTTCCACCCTTTGAATTTATTGCGCTACGCGATAATAGCCACAGCGTCACTTAGGCTTTCTTGCAATGCTGTACAGCCAAAAGCGAGCCAAAAGCGACCACGCTAAGCCATCTCACTTCGCAGCTAAACCGCGCAATTTAGCGCATAAAAGGATAAGAACATGTTGAATGAGCGAGAAATCGAGAGCTGCTATCTGGGGCAATTCATCCCCGTACACTACCATCACAATATGTTGATGGATAGAAATCGCATGCAAAACTTCAAAGCAGCGATTGACTATGCCGTCTTCCCCGGTGCGAAGGTGTTGGAATTGGGGGGGGGCACGGGGGTGTTATCGTGGTTTGCGGCGCAAAAGGCAGAGAAAGTGTGGTGCGTCGAATTTAACCCGGATATGGTGCAAGAAGCCAAACGCTTGTTACCGCAAAATCGTCACGGCCACAAAGTGGAAGTGGTGCATGCTGATGCCTTTGAATACTTGCCTCCCGAGCCAGTCGATGTCGTCATTTGCGAAATGATACATGTCGCTATGCTGCGCGAAAAACAAGTCGAAGTCATCGAATCATTTAAGCAGCGCTATCTAGCGAAATTTGGTGGCCCTTTGCCGCGCTTTTTGCCGGAAGCCGTGTTAATGGCCGCCCAGCCTTTGCAGCAAGGCTATGAATTTGAAGGTTATTTCGCGCCCATCATCCAATTTCAAGAAACCGGCGTGCTCGCGACCCAAACGCTAGAAATGGCCGATCCCGTCGTCTATAGCTTGCTCGATTTTACCGAGACCTGCGACATGCACATCCAATGGGCAGGGCAGTTTGAAATTGCCCATGCTGGCAATATCAATGCGATTCGCTTTATCACCAAAAACATTTTGGCGGTGGTGAAAGAAAATTCTTCGACCATCGATTGGCTAAACCATTATATGGTGATGCCGCTCGCGCATCCGATCCGCGCCGAAGTCAGCGATATCGTCGATTTGTCGTTCCAATACCGTTGCGGCGGTTCTTTACCTTCGCTACAAGCGAGCATGCGCGCCCACGTCAGCTATGCGCAAGAGCAACGCTATGGCCGCCAAAAAGCTTACGCTTGATGATCTAGTGGAGTGGTTTGCCTAGCGTCGCTAGTCTTTTGCCAAGAAATAGTTTGCGGGCGTGTCGTGGTGGCGCAGGGGATGATATCTAACCCCTGTAGTGCCGCTAGCACGCCAGCATAGTTCAGGGCTGGCAAGGGGCGGCGTGAGGCTGTGTACGAACACCATGCCACACTTTTGTCCCACGAAATCGCACAAAAGCGTGGACTTTTGCCACAAGCGTTTAAGCAACTCATCGCTTGAAACGGCTCTTTCGCTACCTTCGCCACTTCCTTCGGTGTCGGCGTATTACCACCACGCTGCGGTAAATACACGATGCGACGATTATCAATGCCGTGCTGGTGCAATTGCTCGACCGCGTGGCTAGCCGCCGCCAATTGATCCGCCGCCACCAACAAATTCACGCCGCTGGTAATCCCGGCATTTTGCAGCTTGAGCGCCGTCTCAATCACCCGTGTCACTTCGCTTTGCGAGGCGGGCTTATGAATGGAGAGATGGACTTTATCTGGCCGCGCCGCGACCAATTGCTCGAAATACGTGTCTTGACATAGCAGCAAACCATTGCTGGTGAGCGAGCGAAAAATCTTGCCTTCCAATGCCAGCAATAACTCAAACACCCCCGCATATTGCAAAGGCTCACCGCCGCCAAACGACACAGCGCGCACATCGTACTGTCGGCAATCTTCAATCAAGGTGAGCAATTCCGGCACTGTCCATAGCGTATCGCCCTCGGGTTGGCTATGGTTATAGCAAAAACCGCAGCCTTTATCGCAACGGTTGGTGAGTTCGATGGAGAGGCGTTCGATTTGCATGGTAGCTTTCTGTTTGTGGGCGTTACAAAATGCATGGAGTGATCAATTCTTCTGCACATCATGAGAGGCAGCTCGATTGCACTATTCAGTTGCCGGGCGCGTATACTCTGCGACGCTAAATGCTTGTGCTATCAATTGCTTGTGGCGCTCCAAATCTTTTTCCACGTACTTCCCTTCAGAATAAAAATCACTGAGGCGATAGAGCGCATGTGGTTGTCGTTTAGCGGCGGCTTTTTCATACCACATCAGCATTTGTGTAATTTGATTAGGATCGGGTTGACCTTCAACAGCTAAGTTTTGCTGCAATAATTCCGCATAACAGTATTGCGCCGCTGAGCCATTTTCAAACATGTCTTCAGAAGCGCTGTTCGTTGCATCCGCTTGCAATGCCGCGCGTTCAAACCAGTGGATTGCTTTACGCAAATCTTTTTCCCAACTTTCGCAATACAAATAGCCAAGGCTGTATTGCGCCAAAATATCCCCTTGTTCAGCCGCACTGTGCCAACGGGCGATTTCTGCAGTTCTTGCTTCGCTTGCTGGTTGATGGGCCATCGCCATGATTTGCCGCATCACAGATGAAATTTGCTTAGGATCATAAAAATCCATGTTCCAATCATAGCAATTGACGCTATTGGCAATTTGTATGGTGTTTGTTTCGGCAAAGCGAACGCCTCGCAGAAATTGGATGAGTTTTTTTGTGTCGGTGCTGTAATTCGAATTTTCTTTGCGCAGTGTTGTGAGAAACGCCTCTGGGATTTTTTTCAATGCATGGTCGGGTGTACCCGCTTTTTTGTAGACTTCTGGTGCCTTGATTAAAGGGCAAATTCCAGACTCGCCACTACATTCTGGGACCCCATAATCTGATTCATAAGCGTAAAGCCCGGTCGTTGTAGCCAAGTGCGTGTCGTAGTCAAATTGACCTTTGAGTAGGCGTATCGCGACTAAGCGGCCCTGTAGCCATAGGCGGACGCAATCAATCAAATCGTCGCAATATTGGATGAAATAGAGCGGCTTATCCAGAGCCAATCTGGCCCCGATAAAATAATCTGCAACGATATCACCGGAAAAAGCAAGACTGGCACGAGCATCTGTCAGCAGCACGATAGCAGAGCCGTATTCGGCAACGGCCTCTTTGCAAATAGCGAATTTTTTCCGATCTAGCTCGCTTAAATGCTGCATAACGGCTAAAGCTTGCAACGCTTCTCTTTTTGCCGCACTCAATGCAGCAATTGCTGTGATCAACATCTCATTGTGATCGCCATCTACAAACGGATCGTAAGAGATAGGAAACACAGGCCAGCCCTCACTATCTTTTTCTAAGTCTTCAAACAAATCCTCGAAACTGCCAGCCCGCTGAATGTTAGTCGGCACTGGCCCCACCTCATTGGTCTGCATCAGCGCCACTTCACCCGCTTCATCGACGGCAAACCATACTGAATCCATGCTATTGGCGGCAGGGTAGTCGGTTCTGGTCATATGCTTATCCTTCGTTGGAACGCACGGTTTAGGTATTTGCGTGAATTGATGCCAGCCTAAGCCAATTCTTTCAGTAAATTTCTAGCGGAATAATGTTGTCCCGCCGCCAGTTGCAGCCAATGCCGCGCCTTTGCCAAATCTTGCGCCAGTAATTCCCCCTTGGCATAGCAATTTCCAAGTCGGTACTGCGCTTCTGCACAATTTTTATTTGCAGCAAAAAGCAGCCATTGCTCCATTAGCGCTACCTCGTCAGGTTCACTGTTTTGGGCTTCGCGCAAGCGCAGATACAGCAATTCGGCATAGCAAAAATGTGCCGCTGCGCCATTGGCAAAAATATCTTCACTGGTACTCGCGTTTAATTCTGGGTGGCTGGCGGCCTTGGCAAACCATGCTTGCGCAGTAGCAAAATCTTGCTCTGCACCTTCGC
>JACPVY010000245.1 GCA_016197345.1 Burkholderiales bacterium | reverse complement strand
TATAAAGTTTAATTTATTTGCTAAAATTAAAGATTTAGCCCATGGGCGATTAACACCTTATTGATTGCGCTGGAAAAACAAGGATTTGATGTGCGGCCAGATGGTCGTTTCGTCATGCCTGACGGTGCGGGCAGCTTTTTGTTTTCGCTTTCGACCAATGTCACCGTTGCCGCTGAGACGACTTCGCGCTTAACTTTATTGCTCGATGTGCCGTGCGTGGCGCCTGAAAAAGATGGTTTTGGTGCGATGGCCGCTTGTGCGCGCAGTTTGGCTAGTCGCTTAGATGCTTGTATCGTCGATGACGGCAATCAAGTGTTATCGGATGCGCAATTAGCGGAAATTGGTGCGCAAGTGCAATCGTTTTATGGCGAAATGCAAGCCTCGCAAATTCCCGCAGGCTCGACCCGCGCTCTGCGCTTGTTCAATTGACGACGGCTCTGCGGGTTGAGCTAGTAGGTTATTGCCAAAGGGAAAAACGTAAGGCGTGCTATATATAGCACGTCGCTTTACGGGCAAGTTGCCCACCATTACCGATGATCAAGATGGATAGTAGCTTAGGCTGCTACCCATCTTTCCACTACATGCCAGCACAATCTGCAATGCCATGCTAAAGAGCGCAACATCATTTCCAAAAAAGCCACATGACCACAGCCAACCACACCCCTAGCGCACAGCCGCAGAATACTGAGCAGGACATCCTACAGCAGATGCAGCAACTGGTCAGCCAATTAAACCAGCATGCCCATGCCTACTATGTGCTGGATAACCCTAGCATTCCCGACGCCGAATATGACAAATTATTCCGCCAGCTACAGGAATTGGAAGCGGCGCATCCCAGCTTAGTGTTGCCCGATACGCCGACCCAACGCGTTGGCGGTGCGCCTTTGCCGCAGTTTGAACAAGTGACGCATGGCATTCCTATGTTGTCACTGAATAATGGCTTTAGCGAAGAAGACATTGCTAACTTTGATCGCCGCGTCAAAGAAGGTTTAGACGCCGTCAATGCCAGCTATGCCGCTGAGCTGAAATTCGACGGCTTAGCGATTAATTTGCGCTATGAAAACGGGATTTTCGTGCAAGCGGCCACACGCGGCGATGGCGCCACCGGCGAAGATGTGACGGCGAATATCCGCACCATTAACGCGATCCCACTGCGCTTATTTAGCGCTAACCCGCCCGCGGTGCTGGATGTGCGGGGTGAAGTGTTGATGTTGAAAGAAGATTTTGCCAAACTCAATCAGCGTCAGCGGGATGCCGGGCAAAAAGAGTTTGCCAATCCACGCAATGCTGCTGCGGGTAGCTTACGCCAGCTTGATTCCCGCATTACCGCCCAGCGCACCTTGAGTTTTTTTGCTTACGGCATAGGCGTGTTGGAAGGGGCAGAAATGCCTGCCTCACATAGCGCATTGCTAGATTGGTATGTCGAACTGGGGCTGCCTGTCTGTAAAGAGCGGGCCGTAGTGCAAAACGCCGAAGGCTTGCTAGCATTTTTTCATGATATCGGCCAGCGTCGCCCGCAATTGCCCTATGAAATCGATGGCGTGGTCTATAAAGTCAACAAATTAGACGAACAAAATACCCTCGGTTTTGTCTCCCGCGCCCCGCGCTATGCGCTAGCGCACAAATTCCCAGCGCAAGAAGAACTCACCACCGTGCTTGAGATTGAAGTGCAGGTCGGTCGCACGGGGGCGATTACGCCGGTGGCGCGCTTAGCGCCAGTGTTTGTCGGCGGCGTGACGGTGACCAATGCGACGCTGCACAATGAAGACGAAGTACGGCGTAAAGATATCCGCATTGGCGATACCGTCATCGTGCGCCGCGCTGGTGATGTGATCCCCGAAGTGGTGGCCCACGTGCCCGAGCGGCGCCCGCAAGACGCACAGGAATTTGTGATGCCAACGGCTTGCCCGGTTTGCGCTAGTGCGATTATCAAACCCGAAGGCGAAGCAATTGCGCGTTGCTCTGGCGGTGCGATTCGCTGTGGCGCGCAGCGTAAGGGCGCGTTGATCCACTTTGCTTCGCGCCGGGCCTTGGATATTGAAGGCTTGGGCGAGCAATTGGTCGAGCAATTGGTGGAAAACAATATCATCACCACACCGGCTGAGTTATACACGCTAGGCTTAGTGAAGCTGACCGTGCTCGATAGGATGGCGGAAAAATCAGCCAATAACGTCTTGGCGGCAATTCAAGCTTCTAAAAATACGACCTTGCCACGCTTCATTTATGCGCTCGGCATCCGGCATGCGGGTGAATCGACTGCAAAAGCGCTGGCCAAGCATTTTGGCAATCTCGATGCCTTAATGAATGCGACGCAAGAGCAATTGCTGCAAGTGGCCGATGTCGGGCCAGTGGTGGCGAAATCCATCTTTGATTATTTTGCCGATCCACTTAACCGCGAGATGGTCGAGCAATTGCGTGCCGCCGGCGTGCATTGGGTTGAAGGCGCACAGGAAGAAGCTGGCGTTCAACTGTTAGCGGGTAAGACGATTGTGCTGACGGGCACCTTGCCAACCCTGTCGCGCGATGCGGCGCGCGAATTGGTGGAAAAAGCTGGCGGTAAAGTTTCTGGCTCCGTCTCGAAAAAAACCAGTTACGTCGTCGCCGGTAGCGACGCTGGCAGTAAATTAGAAAAGGCGCAGGAATTAGGGATTGCGATTCTCGATGAAGCGCAATTATTAGCGATGCGACGAAGGCGCAGTACCGGCAGAAGAAATGTGAAATAAGCATAGATGGCCTCGCTAAGGCTATTCGTCGTCCGACGTATCGCCCTTAGCGCCCTTAGCGCCCTTCGCGATGCATGAACCAGAGCCAAGATAGCAATACCAAAGCACCAATATAACAATAGTGAAGAAGGAATGAAAAAATGAAAAAAATCAGAAAAGCAGTCTTCCCCGTCGCGGGCTTAGGTAGCCGTTTTTTGCCTGCCACCAAGGCGCAACCGAAGGAAATGTTGCCTATCGTAGATAAGCCCTTGATTCAATATGCCGTTGAAGAAGCGGTCGCCGCAGGCATTACGGAAATGATCTTTATCACTGGCCGCAATAAGCGCGCTATTGAAGATCATTTCGACAAAGCCTACGAATTGGAAGCCGAATTAGAAGCCGCTGGCAAAACCCAATTGCTGGAATACGTGCAAAAAGTGATTCCGAAACACATTACGTGCATTTATATCCGTCAATCGGCACCGCTAGGCTTGGGTCATGCTGTGCTATGCGCCCGTTCAGTGATTGGCGACGAACCATTTGCCGTCATTTTGGCTGACGATTTTATGGATGTCGATGGCGATACACCTGCCGTGCTCAAGCAAATGACGGACGTCTTTTCATATGAAGGCAGTAGCGTGCTGGCGGTACATGATGTGCCACGCGCCAATACCAAGCAATACGGCATCGTCAGCGCCACCCCGTATCGTCCTGATTTGGAATTGGTGGATGGCATCGTCGAAAAACCCAAGCCAGAAAATGCACCATCGACCTTGGCCGTGGTCGGCCGCTATGTGCTGTCGCCGCGGATTTTTGATTTCTTGGAAAATTTAGGGACAGGTGCGGGTGGCGAGATTCAACTCACCGACGGCATCGCCGCCTTGATGAAAGAAGAACGCGTTTTAGCGTATCGCTATGCAGGGACACGTTACGATTGTGGCTCGAAACTCGGCTATTTGAAAGCCACCGTAGCAATGGGCATGAAGCACGCTGAAACCGGTAGCGAATTCAAAGCATTTTTAAGTGAGTTGCATGAAGGTCGAGGATTCGAAGAATGACTGTGCGCGAAATCTTAAAAATGGGCGATCCGCGCTTGCTGCGCGTGGCCGAACCCGTGACGCAATTTGACACCCCAGAATTGCATGAATTAATCGCTGACATGTTTGTCACCATGCGTGCGGCGAGTGGTGTCGGCCTTGCCGCGCCACAAATCGGTGTCAATTTGCAATTGGTGATTTTTGGCTTTGCCGATAGCCCACGCTACCCCGATGCGCCAGCAGTACCGCAAACGGTCTTGCTCAATCCAGTGTTGACGATGCTGGACGACGAAATGGAGGATGGCTGGGAAGGGTGCTTGTCTGTCCCCGGTATGCGCGGCCTCGTGCCACGCCACACCCGTTTGCGCTATGAAGGTTTTGATCAATATGGCGAAAAAATCGTGCGCGAAGCCGATGGTTTCCATGCGCGCGTGGTGCAACATGAGTGCGACCATTTAATCGGCAAGCTCTACCCGATGCGGATGACGGATATGAGTCAGTTTGGCTTTACCGAAGTCTTATTTCCCGGCATGGACCCGAATCAAGACGATTGATGACAGGCCGCAAGTGAAGGTGCAGAGGTAAGGATGGCAAAGCAGAAACATAGTACAGAGGGTAGCACCGCGCCACCCTCTGCTGAAAGCAAATGCAATCGACCCATTGTGCGCACTGGCGTCAAAATCGGCAATATGCAGTTGAATCGCTATGGCTATCGGAAATGGTATTGGGCCGATACTTATCATTGGATATTGCGCCTGACATGGCCGCGTTTTTTGCTATTTGTGACGACGCTCTATCTGAGTGTCAATTTACTCTTCGCTTGCTTGTATTACCTCTTCCCCGGCTCGGTCAATAACGTTAAACCGGGTAGTTTTCTCGATCTGTACTTTTTTTCGATTGAAACCTTGGCAACGGTCGGCTATGGCAATATGAGCCCGGCGACGTTTCCGGGACATGTCATCGCCTCCATCGAAATTTTGCTGGGCATGATGGGAATTGCCGTTATCACTGGCCTTGTGTTTGCCCGCTTTGCGCGGCCAACTGCGCGCATCGAATTTTCTAAAGTCGCGGTCATCACCCATTTCAATGGTGTCCCCACCTTGATGTTGCGCGCGGCAAATGAGCGCAACAACATGATTTTGGAGGCGTCAGTACACATGACTTTTGTGCGTAGCGAGTTGACAAAAGAGGGCACGACTTTCAACCGTTTTTATGAATTGAAGCTTGAGCGTGAGCGTACCGGTGTGTTTGCGCTAAGCTGGACCATCATGCATAAAATCGATCACAATAGCCCGCTATATGGCTTGAGCGCTGTCGATTTAGTGGCGCAAGATGCGGGCATTTCGATCTCGATGTCGGGGCAAGATGATACGCTGAGCGACACAGTGCATGCCAGACATAGCTATGCCGCGCACGAAATCCTCTTTGGTCAGCGTTTTGTCGATATCATCACTGCTACCCCACACAGCAATGAAGTCATCATGGATTTCACCAAATTTCATGACACCGTAGAGGATGGCATCGCCGCACCCGCGGCGTGTTTTATTGAAGTTAATCCTGAGAATAAACGAAAAAGAATCAAAAGCGAATCGAAATTGAGATTTAGAAAGAACTACGCCACTTTGTTGGAAGAGGAGGTTATTTATTTTTTAAATGTTGT
>JACPVY010000076.1 GCA_016197345.1 Burkholderiales bacterium | reverse complement strand
GCTATCCGCAAGCTTTGTACAATTTTGTGCTCAGCAATAAAGCAGCCTTAGTCAGTGGCAGCAATGCATATCAATTGAGCGACGCTGAACGTGAAGCTTTCCGCTTTGGTCAATACGCGACGCAGTTCCCTACCATCAAGCCGATGCTAAAAAACATCTTAGCAACGACGACAATGACCGGCGCAGATAGCAATATGTGGCTGGAAGCAGCAAATTCGGTGGACTACTATGACGCCGCAAATTGCGCAGAATATGGCACCTGCAATTTCAAAACCAAATTAGCCGATGCCGTGTTGAAATACAGCTATACCTGCAGCCCAACTTTGAAGATTCGCGCCCAGGAAATGACCCCAGCGCAATTGCAAGACTCTTGCGATAAATTGGCGGCGGAAGAGACTTATTTCCACAAGATGATGCAAACCAAAAACAAGCCCGTGGCCGACGATAACAATAGCGCCTTGGAATTGGTAGTGTTTGATGATTACACCAATTACAGCAAATACGCTGGCATCATTTATGGCATCGACACCAACAATGGCGGGATGTATTTGGAAGGTAATCCAGCCGATCCAAAAAACCAAGCTCGCTTTATCGCCCATGAAGCATCCTGGTTACGCCCTACTTTCCAAGTGTGGAATTTAGAGCATGAATATGTCCATTACCTCGATGGTCGCTTTGATATGTATGGCGATTTCAGCGCTGGTACGGTGAAACCAACGGTTTGGTACATCGAGGGTTTGGCGGAATACCTGTCTCTGCGCAATAACAATCAAAAATCGATTGATGTAGCGAAAACCGGTACCTATAAGCTTTCCACGATTTTCGGCAACACGTATTCGATGAACGATTATGTGACACGCGCCTATCGTTGGGGCTATATGGCAACCCGCTTCATGAATGAACGTCATCGCGGTGATATTGACTTTGCGGTCTCAAAATTCCGTGTTGGCGACTACAACGCCTATCAAGCCTATATGGACAATATTGGCACTAAATATGACGTGGAATTTGCTAACTGGGTGCAAACTGCAACCGTCGATGGCGAACCACCAATGCCAACCGAGCCAAATCTGCCTGCTTGCGCATCGAATAGTCAACTCGGTAAAAACTGCTCGATCAGCGGCTTTGCTTCAAGTACCCAAGCCTATGCCTACATCTTGCTGCCAGCAGGCGCCAAAAACTTGCGTATTTATACCAAGGATGGCACTGGTGACGTTGATCTGTGGGTAGCGGCTGAGCATTATCCAAGCACGACTTCGGGCGATCCTCGCTCGACCAATGTCGGTAATAACGAATCTGTCTCGATTGCCACCCCAGTAACAGGGCGTTGGTACTACATCATGTTGCAAGCGAAAAAACCGTTCTCTGGTGTAACGCTAAGCGCAACATATGAGTAAGAATTAGGCGGATTTTATAAGACCGGGGCTATCGCAGCTCACTCGCTATCGGCCCCGGTTTTAGCCTAGCAGTAAAGGAAGCTTGAAAAGGAAAGCTTAAAAGACTAGCGCAAGTGAAATGAATGGGAGCTTCGTATGTTGAAGCATGACGCGCAAAGCAGGAGAGCGTTCATGTTGCCCCCATCATTGGTTTTGTACGAGTTCTTTTCGACGCTTCCGGTAATTTGCAAGATGTTGTTGATCAGAAGTCTGATGTGTTTTTGCTGTCCCAGTGTTAAAAGTGTGCGTCTGTTTGGCGGGGGGGCTGTTTGTTTGGTTCTTCCCGCCGTTTTTTCGCATTGCCCTTACCTTAGAGAACGAACTTCGACTCCATGCTACAAGCGCGCCTAGACCTCGCCGCCTCGCTCACTGATCCCTTTTTTTCTGAAGTCCTATTTGATGCCCTGCCCGATGTCGTGTTTTTTGTGAAAGATAAGCAAGGGCGCTATGTATTAGTCAATCAAACGATGGTCGAGCGCTGTGGCTTCACTAAAAAAACGCATTTGCAAGGCAAGGCTGTGGATGATTTATTCGCCCCGCGATTCGCCCTGCACTATCGTCAACAAGATTTGGATGTCTTAACCGATGGCCGCAGCATCCACGATCAGTTGGAATTACATCTTTACCCCAATCATGCGCCGGGATGGTGCCTCACCACTAAAATCGCGTTGCGCGCACAAGATGGCAGCATCATCGGCCTTGCCGGCATTTCGCGCGATTTGCACGCGCCGGAAGCGACCAGCCCGGCCTATCAAAAAATCTGCAAATTGGTCGAATATATTCACCAGCACTATCAAGAAGATGTACGGGTGCCTGAACTGGCGCGCTTAGCGCAAATGTCGGTCTCGCAAATCGAACGCTATTTTTTGAAGGTCTATCAAATTTCACCGCGCCAAATGCTACAACAAGCGCGCTTAAATGCCGCATGCCAAATGCTCGCCTCATCACAATCCATCACAGACGTCGCGGCCGCCTGCGGCTACCAAGATCACAGCGCTTTTGCCCGCCAATTTAAAGCCACGCTAGGCATGACGCCGAGCCAATATCGATTGCTACTGCAAGAAGCACCGGGACAACATGGTTTGCGCATTGCGCGCCTACGCTAGGAGTTTCGCCAACCCATTGCTAGCGCCATGCTAGCCGATGCCTACTGAGTTTCATTGCGCCTCCGCTTAATTGCAGAGCATGAGCTTATCGATGTGTTGCGAAACACAAGGCAAAGTCTGCTGAATTTGCCCCGTTAGCGTCGGCATTGTTTGTATTGCGTATTGCAGCGGTGACACGTCCCATCACGTCATAGTGCAAAGTTTTGGTGACACCATCGCCTTGATTGGTTTGAATCACATTTCCCGCATTGTCATAGCGATTTATCTCGTAGCTCGTGTTCGAAAGCACGATCCCGGTTTTGCTATCCGTCAAGACAAGGTTGCGTCCCGTAATTTCGCCAAAACTATTGTAGCTGACACGCTGATGCACAAAGTGACGGACCTCATTCGCGTCCAAGGTGTGTGCCACCGCCCGCGTCGCATCGTCGATTTGCCGACCCAGCGCATCATATTGCAAGACCTGCACCCGTTCTTCTTGCGTACCAAAAAAGCTATTGCTCACCACCTGCCGTAAGCGCACCGCCCGCCCAAAAGCATCGAAATCGGTACGACTCAAATGACCTTCGGCATCGAGAATCGCTTTCACATTATTGTGGCTGTCGTAGGCGGACCACGTCACCCGATCGTGCTTCGTATCCTGCCCATTGGACATCACTTGCCCGCGTTCCAGCACATAGCGCCCACCGTTCGCATATTC
>JACPVY010000244.1 GCA_016197345.1 Burkholderiales bacterium | reverse complement strand
TAGCCGGCCGCCTTCAAGCTGAATGCCACCATTTGCCGCAATGAGCTCGAATCATCCACTGCAAGAATTGTCTTTGCCATTTCTACTCCCACTGATCAAAAATTCAGGACTGGTGTACCTGCACAATGAATACTTTTTTAGAATAGCTCAATATCGCCACTTTCCAGGTGCTTTTGGTCAACCGCCTTACGTAACACGCTGCGTAATTCGAGGCTTTGTATTGCTAATGCCATGTTTATACTGCTCAACAAAGACACCATCTCATCATTTTCAGCATTTGGCTGAATTTCAGCACCGCTAGAGCCGAGTGTACCTAAAAATTCACGCAAGCCAGTGACACGTTTAAGCGTGCGATCCAGCAATTGAGTGGTCATATCTTGAAATTGCATGCAAGTCACGGCAGCGTTGACATACATGCCAATTTCGTTAGGCATTGCTACCAAGCTGGCAATTTTGTCTGCATCAGGCTTGCCCCCCGATAGCAATAAGTCTATGGTTTCCTGTTGCGCACTTACAACCCCATGGATGGCCATGAAATTTGCACCCAGTTTTTCAATCGCTTCTTCCAGCAACAACGAAGTTTGCCGCAAATCAGTTTCCACCTCAGTCAAATGGCGTGCACCGTGGTCGGATACGCTTGTCAACAAACGCTTTACATGCGAACTCAATACTTTCTTCCTAGTCATGAGTGGCATCCTCTCATAAAACCCAATCGCCCCAGAACAGTCGGCTAGCTCTGTTCGACTTCAGCTCGCATCACTTCGTGGCAGGTACCACTGTTTCTGCCTTCGCCGCCCCCTCATTGCCCACTTCCATCGTTGCGCCATCTTTGGTGATGTATTCTTCGGTTCGCTTGTTCATCACAACAATGCTAATACGGCGATTTGCGGCATTAAACGGGTCGCTTTTATCAAAATGAGCCGCATCTGCCAAACCCACTACGCGCAATACTTTTTCTGCTTTCATGCCACCGGCAATCAACTCTCTACGCGATGCATTTGCCCTATCTGCAGAAAGCTCCCAGTTGCTATACCCGCCATCGCCGGTAATGTATGGCGTTGAATCCGTGTGGCCTGACAAACCAATTTTATTCGGTACTTCATTGAGGGACAAACCAATCACATGCAAAATTTCTTTGGTGTAAGGCTGTAAATCCGTTTTCGCTAAGGCAAACATCGGGCGATTTTTCTCATCGACGATCTGTATCCGCAAGCCTTCCGATGTGATATCAAGCAAGAGCTGATTTTTAAATTTAGCCAACTCCGAATCCGAGTTGATGATCCCTTCAATCCGCTCTTTCAACTTGCGTAAGCGATCAGACTCAATTTTCTCTAGCTCTGCTTTGGCGGCCTTGAGATCACTTTTTTTCGAAGGTGGGTCACTTCCTTTTTTGACCTGTCCATCTTTTTTGGTGAGATCTGCCCCGCCCCCTACCAACACGCTAGAACTATCACCGCTTCCCGAACCACCGAACAATCCCACCCTAAGCGGTGTTTGAAAGTACTCGGAAATGCCGTTCAAGTCCCCCTTAGGAGGCGAACCCAACACCCACCTTAACAAGAAAAACGCCATCATCGCAGTAACGAAGTCGGCGTAGGCAATTTTCCACGCTGGCGATGGTGGTCTCGTCGAATTGCGTCGAGACTGTGCCGGCGGCGTTTTCAACGCCGACGGTCGAGTCATCGGCCGCGAGGCCCTCGGCGTCGATCAGGCCGTAGCGATAGTCGAAGGAGCCGTCAGT
>JACPVY010000243.1 GCA_016197345.1 Burkholderiales bacterium | reverse complement strand
GAACAGAGTTACGGATTTCGGCCAGGACGAGGATGTAAAGATGCGCTGAGGCGAGTGGATGAACTCTTGAAGAAGGGAAACACATGGGTAGTAGACGGCGACATCAAGAGTTACTTTGACAGCATTCCCCATGATAAGCTGATGAAAGAGGTGGAGGAGCAGATAGCAGACGGGAGGATACTGGAGATGATAGAAGGGTATCTGAAGCATGGGATAATGGACGGACTCAAAGAATGGCAAGCAGAGCAGGGGACACCACAGGGTGCGGTAATAAGTCCGTTATTAGCGAACATATATCTGAGTAAGATAGACCACGAAATGGCAAAGCTTGGGTATGAGATGGTCAGGTATGCGGATGACAGCGTCATACTTTGCAGAGGTGAAGAAGAAGCAAAGAGGGCAATGGAAGAAATGAAAAGAATGCTCGAAGTAAGGGGACTGACACTGCATCCAGACAAGACCAAAATAGTAGACGCAACCAAAGAGGGTGGATTTGAATTTCTGGGATACCACTTTGAGCGAGGGATGAGATATCCACGCAAAAAGAGTATGGATAAGATGAAAGCAACAATCCGCCACAAGACAAGACGAACATCAGGAGAGAGCATGAAATGTATAGTAGGAGAACTCAATGCGAGTCTCAGAGGCTGGTATGTATACTTTAAACACAGCCACAAAACGAAAATATCCAGAATAGACGGATGGATACGAATGAGACTGAGGAGCATCCTGAGAAAGCGTCACGGAGGTAAAGGAAGAGGCCGAGGTGCAGACCATCAGAGATGGCCAAATGCGTACTTTACTAATCTTGGGTTGTTCACAATAACCGCAGCCCACGCATTAGACTGTCAATCCCGAAGGGGTAACTACTGACTGGAGAGCCGTATGCGGGAGACCCGCCTGTACGGTTCGGAGGGAGGGGAGGCGAAAGCCTTTACTACCCCTATCCCGGCTATCCTTGCCCTTACAGGATTCTTTTCTATGTACCTGCTTACTGCCCACAAATATCTCTCTGTATCAATTACGGCGGAATGATACCTGCATTCCCAAAGACGTCCTGTTCTTTAACAAACCGTGGGGG
>JACPVY010000242.1 GCA_016197345.1 Burkholderiales bacterium | reverse complement strand
TGGAACGCGACAAAAGATGGGGATTGGGTAGGTTACAGACACCGCCTGAGCGATGTTTGCAAAGGGGTATGAGGAGGGTGAAAATGGGCATGAAGACAACACCCAATGCGCCTTAGCCTAGCCCAAGCAAGCGGAAAAATATTTTGCATGCAATACGTCAGACAATAGCAAAACACGCAAAACATCATTCAATCCTCCTCAATACCTCGCAAGACTTTGCTAATGGTGCGAGAGGAGAAACCGCGCTGCATAAAAAACCGCATTTGCTTCGCCTTAGCATCAGCATCCTGCGCGACTTCACCGAATTTACGCAACCACAATTGCTGTGCGCGCGCCAATTCATCCTCGACCAGTTGCTCTTTAATGTCGTGCAAGGAATCCTTGTTGATGCCGTGACTTTGCAATTCAGCAAGAATTCGGCTATTGCCATAGCGTGCCGAGCGCCTATGCACAAGCGACTCTGAAAAACGTTCGCTCGATAAAAATTTAGCTTGTTCTAGCGCATCTAATAAAGCGGGCACATCATCGCCTTCTTGCGCATATTGTTCTAACTTGCGTTGCAACTCGAGCCGACTATGCTCACGCGCCGACAGATAACGCAAGGCTCGTGCTTTCAAACTGATTGCCATATTCAGCCTACATTTCCATGCAAGAAATCACCACTTCGGAAAAAGCGATCACACCAATTTAGGCAACCACCATTTCTACTACCAGTTCGTTCGCGTGATGAGGTACACCACCGACCTAGGCAATTTGCTACAGATTTCGAAGCGCCGACATGATGATGCGCTGCCAATGAAAACAGCGCATCATCATGTCGTATCGCACTTGAAAAACCTAAGGGAATCTCGAAAAACGGAATGCGTGGGCCGCTCTTGAATTGACCAACGTCGCTTTACCAGAGTAAAAGCGCCAATTTTCAAAGCTCGGATCCTCAACCCCAGATCCGCTCCACTCGCCACAAACTCGGGCTGACCTATGAAGCCTTGTCGCGGTTCAACCGGCGCATCGTGTGCG
>JACPVY010000241.1 GCA_016197345.1 Burkholderiales bacterium | reverse complement strand
GCAGACGGCCTATCTCGGCGACGGTCTCGTCCTCGCCCGTATCCTCGGCCGGCACTGCGCTTTGTCAATTTTCAAGCATTTCAACTCAAGCAACTGAATCAAGGCTTGTTGGTGCGGGCGCGTGGCGAGTTGAAACACGGTTTTTTTGGGCCGGAAATGATACATCCGGTGTATAAAATCGTGAATCCCGGCGCCCCTTTACCGCAGGTGTTGACCCCGGTTTATCCCTCCGGTGAAGGTCTTTCGCAATTTTTTCTGCGCAAAACAATTAGCGAGGCGCTCAAGGCTATCACTTGGGAAGACACCCTCCCTGAGCCTATCCGCAGCGCCCTGCAATTGATGGAAATTGGCCCCGCGGTACGTTTTTTGCACAACCCACCGCTAGGGACCGACTTAGAAAGCCTGCAAAGCCATAGTCACGAAGCGTGGCAGCGCGTCAAATTTGACGAATTGCTAGCGCAACAATTGTCGCTACAGCGCGCTCAACTCGCGCGCCGCGCCAAAGGTGCGCATCCGCTCGCCGTGCGTGGGCGTGTGTACGAGGCGCTACTTGCCGCGCTGCCGTTTCAATTGACTGGCGCACAAGCCAAGGTCGTAGCCGAAATTAGCGCTGACATGGCGCACGAATATCCGATGCAAAGGCTGCTACAAGGTGATGTCGGCAGCGGCAAAACAGTGGTGGCGGCGCTAGCGGCGGCGCAGGCAATCGATTCAGGCTTTCAAGCCGCACTGATGGCACCAACCGAGATTCTGGCCGAACAACATTTCCGCAAAATCGCTGGCTGGCTAGAGCCGCTAGGGGTGTGCGTGGTGTGGCTAACGGGTAGTTTGAAGAAAAAAGAAAAACTCGCGGCGCAAGAATTAAGCGCTAGCGGTCAAGCGCAATTGGTGATCGGCACCCATGCTTTGATTCAAGATTCGCTGCAATTTGCCAATTTGGGCTTGGCGCTAGTCGATGAACAGCACCGCTTTGGCGTCAGCCAGCGCCTCACACTACGCAATAAGGGCGGTAGCGGCAAAGATGGCGAAATGGCACCGCATCAACTCATGATGAGTGCGACGCCAATTCCTCGCACGCTAGCGATGACGTATTACGCTGATTTAGAAGTCTCGGTGATCGACGAATTGCCACCCGGCCGCAGCCCCATCGTAACGCGGGCGATAGACCAAGAACGGCGCGATGAAGTGATCGCTCGCATTCACGTCGCCGCCAGCGAAGGGCGGCAAGTGTATTGGGTCTGCCCTTTGATTGAAGAATCAGAAGCCTTGCAATTGCAAGCCGCTAGCGATACCCATGCGATGTTGCAACTAGCGTTACCGGGTTTGCAGGTTGGCTTAGTGCATGGCCGCTTAAAACCAGCCGAAAAACAAGCAGTGATGGATGCCTTTAGCGCTGGCGAGATTCAAGTGCTAGTAGCGACGACGGTGATTGAAGTCGGCGTCGATGTACCGAATGCATCGCTGATGATCATCGAACACGCGGAGCGCTTTGGCCTATCGCAATTGCATCAGCTACGCGGTCGCGTCGGGCGTGGCGCAGCGGCGAGTGCCTGTTTGCTGCTGTATCAAAGCCCGCTAGGCTTGATCGCCAAACAACGCTTGCTGACGATGCGAGAAACCCAAGATGGCTTTGAAATCGCACGCCGCGATCTTGAAATACGCGGCCCCGGCGAATTTTTGGGCGCACGCCAATCCGGCGTGGCCTTACTCCGCTTTGCCGATTTAGAACAAGATCAATGGTTGGTAGAAAAGCGCGCAATGTCGCCCAACATTTGCTGCGCACCGAAAGCCCGGCGGTGGATGCGCATTTGGCGCGCTGGCTAGGCGCGAAAGAAGATTTTTTAAAAGTATGATCGGGGCGCGATTTCACTCAAAAACGCGTGCCGACTGCCAACCTGACCCAAGCGCGCTATGCCTGATATATGCCAGCGAACCGGCTAGCGTCAGGTATTTTTATTGCACTGCAAAATAGAACAAATGCTATAGGTCAATGAATGATCAGCGTTTGGGGCTGCGGTTGGTTACTAACTCCCAACCCAATTGGCGGCGGATGGATTGCAGATCTGGTGGGGGGCGGCGCTCTGCTTGACGTTGCTGCATGTAAAGCCGAACAGTTTCTTTAGTTGGTGCTTTGATCGTCGTTTCCATGATCACTCCCCTTCACAGCCGATGGCCGTATCAAATCAGTCCTGCTTAGTGTGTTGCTTGCTTCTTACCTTGCTTGCCTTAGCTACACTGTAATCAGTCGCAGCCAAAAGCGAGAGTCGGAATAGGGGCAGAAAAGCAGCTCAGTTTATGCAAAGAAATATTTCTTGCCACCAATCTCAACTCGTATTACGATGTTTCCACATTGCAACCGCAGCATGGACACAACGTTACAGCCTCCCATTTCGACTACAGCATGGGCCTCATGTTGACAGCAAAGTGCGCAAGTTTTTGTAACGGCCATCACAAAAACACACAGATGTGTTGATCCTACAACGCCAATTTTTCCCAAGAACACTTATCCACTGCTGCGCCGCACAAGTACCAAGGTGCAACTATACTTTCGCTAAAGCACTAGCGACAGTAGGAAAATGCAGGCGCACCCCTAGCTCTTGTTTGATGCGCTGATTGTTTAAGCGGCGCGACTCGGACATGAAAGACAACATCGCCGGCGACAACACTTGCTCAATCTCTGCACGTGGCAAACGAGGTGGACGCGCAAAACCTAAGCTATCGGCTACGGCATCAAAATATTCCCCCATTTTCATTTCGCTATCATCGACTGCGTGATAGATGCGGTTAGAACGCGCTTTAAACAAGGCATGCAGCAAGATGTGGGCTAAATCTTCTGCATGGATATGGTTGGTATACACATCTTGCTCAGGCAAGAGGGCCGGTAATTGTTTTTCCAAGCGCGCCAGCGGTAAGCGATCTTGCGCATAAATGCCCGGCACGCGAATGATGGCTAAGCTGCTACCAGTGCGGCGCGCCCAGGCGCGTAGGGTCTTTTCGGCATCGACCCGCCGTTTGGCGCGGGCATTGACCGGGTGCACTGCTTGGCTTTCGTTGATGCGCACACCACCGCAATCGCCATAGACACCACTCGTGCTGACATAAACCAAGCGACGGGTTGCGGGTAAAATATGGCACAAATTGCGCGTACGCTGGTCGAGCACGCCATCCAGCGCAGGCGGCGCGAGGTGCAACACATACGATGCTAGTGAACCTAAGCGCCACAAGCTGGCAGGTTGATCAAGATCACCCAGCAATGGCACCGCCCCTAGCGCACGGATGCTTGGCGCTCGGCTAGGCTCTCGGATGAGGGCAAAAACGCGGTAAATCTGGGTTAAGCGTGGCAATAAGCGCATGCCGATATCGCCGCAGCCAATCAGCAATAGGCGCGGCTTAGGCCAGTGTGCTGAGGTAGATGAGTATTGAATATTTTTTTCCATGTTAGGAATTGTATGTCTTTTCAAATCAAGGTGATGCCGTCCGGCCATGAATTCAGTTGCGACGCGGGTGAAACCGTGTTGACGGCGGCGATGCGGGCGGGTGTTGGTTTGCCCTATGGCTGCAAAAATGGCGCTTGCGCTTCTTGCAAAGGGAAAATTGTCGATGGCAGCGTCAGCCACAAAGCCCATCAAGAACGCGCACTGACGAGCGAAGAAGAAGCAAAAGGAATGTCCCTTTTTTGCTGCGCTATCCCACAAAGTGATCTGGTAATTGAAGCGCGTGAAGTATTGGGCAGTAGTGATTTCCCCATCAAAAAAATGCCAACCCGCGTCAATAAAATCGAAAAAGTCGCACCTGACGTGGCCGTCATTTCACTGCAATTGCCCGCCAATGAGCGTCTGCAATATCGCGCCGGGCAATACATCGAATTTATGCTGAAAGACGGTGTGCGCCGCAGTTATAGCCTCGCGAACGCGCCACACAAAGATGAAATGCTGAGCTTACATATTCGTCATATGCCGGGCGGGATTTTTACTGATCACGTTTTTGGCGGCATGAAAGAGCGCGACATTTTGCGTTTTGAAGGCCCGCTAGGCACGTTTTTCCTGCGCGAAGATTCGGATAAGCCTATGGTACTGCTCGCTTCAGGGACAGGTTTTGCACCACTGAAGGCGATTGTTGAACACGCCCAATACGCTAATAGCACTCGTCCTATGGTGTTGTATTGGGGAGGCCGGCGGCCTCAAGATTTGTACATGGATGCGCTCTGCCGCGAATGGGCAAACACGCTACCGAATTTCAAATATGTCCCAGTTATTTCGGATGCCTTAGCCGAAGATCAGTGGCAAGGAAGAACCGGATTTGTACACGAGGCGGTGATGGCAGATCTGCCGGATTTATCTGGCTATCAAGTCTATGCCTGCGGCGCACCTATCGTGGTCAACTCAGCACAACGCGATTTCGTTGCGCGCTGCCACTTGCCAGCAGAAGAGTTTTACGCCGATTCTTTCACTAGCGCGGCGGATCAATAACAAAGAAGGGACATGTTTTAGAACGCTGGAATGCCTAGATACGCGCTCAGCATAACCAAACCATCCAGTCGTCTAACTTGGCGTATCAATAAAGCGTTCCTCTGTGGAGACTTTGCCGGGGGTGGCCCGGCAGCCAGTCACTTTCTTTGTGGTCGCCAAAGAAAGTAACCAAAGAAAGGCGACCACCCGTCGCAGCCCCTTCGGGGTCCCCGATTGTGCAAGTCAAAAAATGGGAAGGCGCT
>JACPVY010000240.1 GCA_016197345.1 Burkholderiales bacterium | reverse complement strand
CCTCGCGCTCCTGCCATGGCTTTTCCGCGCAGCGGCGCGTAGACATGGATGTTGCCGTCGGCCGCAATCTCCGCACCCTGGTTCACCATGGCCAACACCACCAGATCGGCGCCGCGGGCATAAACCTTTTGACCGGAACGCAGAGGCTTGTCCACGACCATCGTGGCTGGTCCTGGTACTTCGCGCACCACCTCATGTACTACCTCATGCACCACTTCCTTGACCACTTCAACCGTCTCGGCGGCCGGTACAGCAGTGCGTGCCCGGGGGGTATCGGCTGGCGCTTCGACCAGACCCACTGCCTTCGCGGATTCCAGCCATTGCGTGCTGGCGCCACGCACTGCAACCGCAACCAGACGGCATGTGCGCAAAGCGGTCAACAAATGTTTCCAGTCCGGTTCTGGCGTATCGGTGGGGATGTGTGAAAAATCCAACACCAGCGCATCGTGATCAAAGAAGTCGGGGTTTTCACCGTCGGGCCCGTATGCCGCCAACAGTTGCGCTACCAGCGTGACGATATCGGGGGTTTTGACCAGCAAGGCCACCAGTTGCAACTGCGCGCTCTTGATTTCGAAACTGGAAGGCTGGGAAACAGGTGGTGATCCTGCTACGGGAAGCGACATGAACGATGAAAACCAAACCAACAAATACCGGAAGAGCCGGGGAGGACAGCAGGTGGGTCACCTGTGCGTGAGGCCAAATCTTACTTGATGGATGCCGGGGAAGTGCGATGCAACAAAGAAAGAAAAAACAATCTCGCAGGGGAGTTTGCTGTCTCTATCTCCTTTCTTTTTATATAAAGACATAGTAGTAGTAGATAAGCAATCGCTGAATCTGTGGATAAGCCTCTTTTTCCATTTCAGATCAAGCATTTAGGCTTGTTTGATCCATGTGGGTGACCGTGTTGGGTGCCTGCACACCAAAGCGGATAACTTTCGAAGACAGGTGCTGCCTGTGGATAAACGATGGCTTATGCCAGAACTATGCACAGACTTATTGTTTGACAAGTCGGATAAACAAGAGGCGTGTAGAGTAGTAGCCATGAAACTTGCACTTCGATTGTTGGGTGTTACTGTATTGGCCGTGCTTATTTTTGCGGTTGCCGGCGTAATTTTTTTCTGTTTTTTTAAATTAAAGTGCGCAAATTGTGGACGGTCTCCAAAAAATATAAAAATCACTTTGAAATGATTGTCATGTGTTTGTTAGTTCTCATCTCT
>JACPVY010000360.1:9718-10553 GCA_016197345.1 Burkholderiales bacterium | reverse complement strand
ACATGCACCTGACCGCTACCGCCGGAGAAAGACTTCATTTCGCTCGCCACCGTTTGCGGCCAGCTTTGATAGGCTTGCGCCTTGGCGTCTGGCGTGTAATACGACACCAAGTCATCGTGCGGCATGATCGCCCCGCCCTGCGCAGTCGGCAGATAGTAGCTATAGCCAGCGGGTGGGCTTTGCTTCAGATTGATCACTTGGCCGTCATACATATAACGAATCGGTGCGCCTAGCGCTGTGTTGTTATAGGTATTGCCCACATCGACGCCATAAAACGGCCAAAAATTGGGCATGTGGTTGTGATAAACGTGGGCGGCTGGAATGGCAGCTTGGGCGCTAGGTGTATGCGAGGCAAAGGCGATGCTCAAGGCGAGCGCGAGCGCAGTCCGCGCCACAGGTGGTCTGATGTACATGCATGTCTCCAATTATTCCGATTATTTTTGTCAAGCCAGCCCCCTGCGCTGCATGGGATGCGCGCATGAAATTTGCCGTGCAAATGCATGGCCTTGAGTGGAGCTGGCGAGCGAGACAGTAGCAGAGGCGGTTTGGGAATAATTGATAGTTTGTGCTGCATGCACGAGGCGATGCTGTTTTTTCGCGCAGTTATGAGGCTGTCGCGAAAGGGTACGACGCTTGCAAGGTGTGTCCCCTCGCCCCTCGTGGGAGAGGGCTAGGGAGAGGGGCGGTTGCAACTGAACAGCAATTTTATGGCAAAATCGGCATCAAATAAGATTTTAAATTAACTTTTTTGCTATAGATTGTGCTGTTTATGCTCAACCGCCCCCTCTCTCCCTGCCTCTCTCCCACGAGGGGCGAGAGGAGTCTAGCTGCAATT
>JACPVY010000360.1:0-9663 GCA_016197345.1 Burkholderiales bacterium | reverse complement strand
ACAGCCTCTTATGCGGGTAGCGGGTAGCGGGTAGCGAACCACCACCCGCTACTCGCTCAGCACATCAATTACACCCAAACGCTAGCCGTTGGCTTTGGACTGGGCCAGACAAAGCCAAGTCTTTGCCACTGCTATCGGTTTCGGCGTGATAATCAAAGGTGCTCCAGCTAAAGGCCGAGACGATGCCGTATTTATTGCCTGTGCTGCGGAGCGCACACCACTGATTTTTCAAATCTTCTTCCAAAATCATATAGTCGGCAATCGCCGCGCGCGGGCTAGCGGCGAGAATGGCATCCAATTCGGCAGGCGAACTAATGTTTTTCAGCAGCAATTTAATCGGATTATTCGCCGCCTTGCCGTTATTGAAGCGAATAATGAATTCAGACAAAGGTTTTGCATCCGCGCTATAGCCTGCCCGATATAAATTATCGACTTCGACCGATTCCACGCCCAACGGCGATAAGTCTATCAATTGCTGTTGCAACTGCTTGAAAAAGCCCGTTTGGTTCCATTCTTTCATCCAATCGGCATTATCGTCTTGGCAGTGGTCGCCAACTGGCACAGGTTTGGTGCCATACACCTTGGCCGCCGTTTGCACCCGCAAACACTCATCTGCGCTCCAGCTACTGCCGGTTGGCCCGCCCGGCCCCTCCAAATAGACATGCAAACGCCAGCCTTGCGCACGCAGTTTTTGCACCCGGCTTAAGAAATCGGCGGAACTGGTATCGCCACCAGCATCGATCCCGGCAATGACGTTCGTATATTTCGCCAAAGCGGCCTTGGCTTGGGTGGTGGTCAAGACACTGATCGGATCATGGCCAGAGCTGAAGTAGAAATACGATTGCGCGCCGGGGGTCGGCGTTGGGGTTGGCGTTGGCGTCGGTGTCGGTGTCGGTGTTGGTGTCGGTGTTGGTGTCGGGGTTGGTGTGGGCGTTGGTGTCGGGGTTGGCGTCGGCGTTGGTGTCGGGGTCGGGGTCGGGGTCGGGGTCGGGGTTGGCGTCGGCGTTGGTGTTGGGCTAGTTGACGACGAGCCTCCGCCACCGCAGGCGAGTAGCACACTGCACAAAGCTAAACTTAGAATGGGACGATGGCTCGTCGCTAGCTTGATAGACATGGTGCAAACCTTTCAGGGTGGGTGGAGGTATGGCCAATAAAGGCAGGCATTGCTCGGCTTAGGCTTATCACCTCAGCGCCTGTCGCGTCGAGCCGTTCGCCATCTTAGCGGGCAAATTAGGTAGTGGTAAGAAATTTCACTTCGCGCGCCGAAAATTCTGTCATGCCAATTGGCGTATTGATTGGCGTAGTGAATAGCGAATTATGTAGATGACGCTAAATTTGCTTCTACGCCCACCAATTTCATTGCAAAAATTCACGATTATTTAATTTAAGCGTACAACTGATGCAATCACACAACGGCCTAACATGACATTTATTGCACAGCAGGCAAATTTTCATCGACAATGCGCCAATCGTTTTAGCTGAGGTATTGCCCATACTCACAAAAGCTTACGTGCTAAAGTGCGGGAGGTACTTCAATGTTTGATTTTTTGAGGAGTTGAGATGTCCAATTTGCCTGCTAGCAATACCCCCCGCAAAACCACGCATAAACACTTGCTGACCGCAGTCGTCGCCACGCTTATTTCTGCAACTAGTTTATCGGCCCATGCAGGCTCACTACTCGGGTTGATCACCGACAAAAATGGTAATCCGGTTGCCGATGGTGTGCTATACGCCATCCCTCTTGACACACCGCCGCCAGCCGCCAAAGCCGCAGAAACGCTCTCAATTTCACAAGAAAATTATCTCTTTTTGCCTTACGTCACTGTCATACGCAGTGGCAGCAGTGTGCGTTTTTTTAATCGCGATCCACACGATCATCACATCAAATCTTTTTCGCCCGCAAAAGCAATCGATTTGCGCGTCAATAGCAAAAAAGAAGACGTGCCGCAGGTGCTATTTGATAAAACAGGCGAAGTAGCGTTGGTATGCTATTTCCACGATTGGATGCGTGGTTTTATCTCCGTGGTTGACACGCCATATTTTGCTAAAACAGATAAAACGGGCAACGCCTTACTCAATTCGCTGCCACCTGGCAAATATGAGGTCAAAGCATGGGTGCCGAAAATGATAGGCGAGCCTTTAAGCCAAACCGTGCAATTAGCGGCAACCGATGCTGTATCCAGCAAATTCCAACTTAGCTTTGTGCCGGTAGCACCGCCGAAGCCTGTCACGCCGAAGAAAAAATCGGAATCCACCTATTAATAAATTCATCAATCCTACGCTAGCGCTACGTCAGTAAAAGATGGCTGATCGTGCAAGCAGACAACCGTAGGAAGATTTTCTTTTAATGAGGATGTCATGTCATCTATTGTCCGCAAGCTTTGCCAGATACTAGGTTTTGCTACGCTAGTGCTGAGCACAAACACCTATGCGCAAGAAAGTGAGACGACTTTTACCCAATTTGGTGGCAAAGAAGGGATAGAAAAAGTCATCGCTGCCTTTATTCCCATTATTCAAGCCGATAGACGCATTGCCGCCAATTTCAAAGATACCGATATGGACTTGCTAGCGCGTCAATTGACGACGCAAATTTGCCAAGTGACTGGCGGCCCCTGTGAGCGACATGGTGATGACATGCAAACTGTACATCGCGGCATGAAAATTACCGAATTGCAATTCAATGCATTAGCAGAAGACTTGCAAATCGCGATGGAGCAACTCGGGATTGCCAATAGCGCGCAAAATAAATTAATCGCTAAATTGGTGCCAATGCGGCGTGATATCGTTGGTAAATAACTTCGTCGGCAAATATATCCCTAGGGAAATGTCGAAACGCCCCTCACCCTCGCCTTTTTTGACGCGGAGTTGCTCATGAAACCATTGCTGAAGTATGTTTTGCTCGCCCTTTTCGCGATCAGTTTTTGCCAACTGAGTTTGGCCGCTAAACGCGCTAGCAAAGAGGAAGCGGTAGCGCTGGTCAAAAAGGCCATTGCAGAATATAAAAGCCAAGGTCGCGAAAAAGCCTTGGCGGCAATTTCTGAGCCGAATGGCAAATTCCACGACCGTGAACTCTTTGTCGTCACACTCGACGCGCAAGGCACCGTGATTGCGCACTCGGTGCTGAAAGAAATGATGGGAGCAAATTTACTACAATTTCACGATGCCAATAATATCTACATGGTGAAAGATATGATGGATAAAGCCAAGCAAAAAAACTCGGGCTGGAGTGTTGAATATCTCTTTTTAAATCCCGTCAGCAAAAAAATGGAAAAGAAACTGAGTTATTTCGAAAAATATGATGATTTGCTATTTTTCTGTGGCGTGTATAAGTGAAATGTGGCAATAAGCCTATTGCCACACCACCCTTCAATCCGTTATCCCTGCTGGTTCGCCGTCCCTTGCTGTTGATCTGGCGAGCCATGCGCCGCTTCAAAATCGGCATAGCCTTTTTGCACCAAATCATAGGTTTTTTGCACATTTGTCGCGATATCCCCTTTCAAGACATTTAAGCTGCCCAAAATATCGCTGGCTTCTTTATAGCCTTTTTCAAATCCGCTTTTTATCGTACTCATAAACTGCTTCAAATTGGTCGCTTCATCGACACCGGGGTGCTGCTGTTTATAGGCTTCAAAAAAACCGGTAGAAAGTTGCACAATGCGCTGTGCGGTAGCTTCTGGTGAATTATCTTGCCCTGCTGCATTTTGGATGGCGTTATCGCCTAAATCTGCTTGTAGCGTTTCATTTAAGCTATTAATTGCGGATTTATACAGTAGCGCTAAGGGTTCGTTGCCGCTTTTCAGCGACACGCTCATCGACGATTGCACGATGGCGACATTGAGTTGGGTCTGACTTTGCTCGCGCGCTGAGCTGGCACTGGTAGCACCGGTAGCGCCACTTGCACCAGCCTCGCCTGTGCGCTCAGCGCTACTACTTGAAGGCAAGGTACTCAGGTTTTGGTAAGCGCTCGTGGGCGAAGCGCTGTTAATTGTCGTTGTCATGATAGCCACCGTGTCTAGGTCAAGAATGGGGAGAGTCATTTTGCTTATCGGCAAGAAGTGGACAAACTCCACTGCTTGAGCAAAAATTTCTGCAAACTAAAAACGTGGCAGAATGCGGCTTTCTTTCCTCGGCACTACTGCTGTTAGCCCATTTTTTATACCTTTTTTCACCCTAGCCCATGCGTAACCACACTTTCCTTTGGCACGACTACGAAACTTTTGGCGTCAACCCACGTCGTGATCGCCCTGCCCAGTTTGCCGCCATCCGTACCAATGCCGCGCTAGAAGAAGTGGGCGAACCGATGATGCTGTATTGCCAACCGGCACCAGACTTTTTACCTGATCCACAGTCTTGCTTAATTACAGGCATTACACCGCAAGAATGTCTGCAAAAAGGTATCCCAGAATACCAATTTGCGCAGCAAATCGAACAAGCGCTAGGCGCTAGCGGCACCATAGGCGTGGGCTACAACACGATACGCTTTGACGATGAAGTGACGCGTTTTATGTTTTGGCGCAATTTGATCGATCCGTATGCTCGCGAATGGCAAAACCAATGTGGGCGCTGGGATTTACTCGATGTCGTGCGCACCGCTCATGCACTACGCCCGGAAGGCATACAGTGGCCACTCAATGATGAAGGTAAGCCTAGCTTTCGCTTGGAACATCTCACGGCAGCCAACGGTATCGCCCACACTAGCGCACACGATGCCCTCTCCGACGTGCGGGCGACAATAGGCATTGCCCGCCTGATCCAACAACATCAACCCAAACTCTTCGATTTTTGCCTCGATTTGCATAAAAAAGAGCGCGTGGCGCAAGAAATCGGTTTGCATTTGCCGCAGCCCGAGCGTAAACCGTTTTTGCATATTTCCGGCATGTTTGGTGTTGAGCGTGGTTGCACAGCCATCGTCTGGCCGCTGGCGCAACATCCCACCAATAAAAACGAAGTCATTGTCTGGGACTGCGCCTTTGACCCAGAAGAATTATTTAGCCTAGGCAGCGATAGCGCAGCGATTGCCCTGCGGCTGTTTAGCAAAGCCAGCGATTTGCCAGAAGGCGTGTTGCGCTTGCCGATCAAGACCATCCATTTGAATAAATCGCCGATGGTGATAGGCAATTTAAAAACACTTTCCCCCGCGCGCGCCGAGCACTGGGGTATTGACGTCGCCGCCAATCTAACCAACGCCGCGAAAGCAGCGCAAGGGCCGGATATGCGTGCGGTGTGGGAAGAAGTGTTTGGCCGCCAAGATTTTGCGACGGTGGATGTCGATGAAGATTTATATGGCGGCTTTATTGGTAGCGAAGATCGCAAACAACTCAATCAGCTACGCCAATTCTCCCCCGAAAAACTGGCTGGCGCGCGCTGCCATTTCCATGATCCTCGCTTGGAAGAACTCTTATTTCGCTACCGCGCCCGCAATTTCCCCACCACCCTAGATGAAGAAGAGCAAGAGCGCTGGTTTGCCCATTGCGCCGACCGCTTGCTAGAAGGCGTCGGCGGCGTGCGCAATGTTGATACTTTCCTTGCCGAATTAGATCAATTGCAAGCGCAAGCCACTGAGGAACAATTACCAATCTTGGAAATGCTGGCGGAATATGCCGAAATGATCATTCCCAGCTAAACAGGCGAAAAAATACCCGCCAGACTTGGGGGCTGGCGGGTGAAACCCGAGCCCGTCGGCTGGCAAACTGACGGGCCTGTTGAGGATAGATCCAGCATAGCGACGCTGTATGTCAAGTTGATGACGCGCACCGAATCGCTGCCTATGCCGCACTAGCTCAATTGGGTTTTATGCTGAACTAGCTGGCTTATGCCGAAATTGATTGATCGCCGCCACCGTTTCTTGCGCCACCCGGCGTGCGGATTGGTCAAAGGTTTCTTCTTGGCTTTCATGCGGTTTAGCGTACAAAATTGCGCGCGATGAATTGATCATCATGCCTAGGCCGCTCGCGGTTTGGCCAGCTTCCACGGTCGCTTGAATATCGCCGCCTTGCGCACCAATGCCGGGCACTAACAAAGGCATGTCACCGATCAACGCCCGCACTTGCGCTAACTCTTGTGGGAAAGTCGCGCCGACGACCAAGGCACATTGCTGGTGTGTGTCCCATTTCTCAGCAACGAGTTGCGCCACATGCTGATACAGTGGGCGGCCATTGACTTGCAAAAATTGCAGATCAGACCCCCCCGCATTCGAGGTGCGGCATAAGACGATGGTGCCGCGATCTTTCCATTCTAAATACGGGGCAATCGAGTCATAGCCCATATACGGATTGACGGTCACCGCATCAGCGCCATAGCGTTCAAACGCTTCTTTTGCATAATGCTGGGCAGTCGCGCCGATATCGCCACGCTTGGCGTCCAGAATAATTGGCAGGGCGGGATAGGTTTCGCGTATGTAAGCACACACCGCTTCCAGTTGATCTTCCGCCCCTTGCGAAGCGAAATACGCGATTTGCGGTTTAAATGAACAAGCTAAATCGGCGGTCGCGTCGATAATTGCTTTGCAAAAATCAAAAATGCCATCAGGCTGGTCTTGTAAGTGCTCGGGAAACTTAGCGACATCGGGATCAAGCCCGACACAAAGCAAAGATTGATTGTTTACCCAGGCAGCGTTTAATTTTTTTATAAAATTCATAGCCCACCTTTTCAATTGTGATCGCTCACGCTCGGCGTATTTCTCGCTTGCGTGGCATGTCGTGGCGGAAGAAGAGGAAACATCGTGCAACATCACACGCCACGCACCGTTTTTGCAGATGTCGGCATTGTAACCCGTGACACGCCTTGCTTCCCGCGCTAGCCCGCCGCTTTTTTTGCCGTTCCGCGCAAATTATTCCCTTGCCAAGCGCTGGTTCAGATGCATAGGCATGCTAAGCTTATCTGATGACGACCTCGCCCCCTTCCCCACCGAACCCCAGCTCCCTCAGCCAATTCTCGCGACGCGAAATCATCATTCTGATCTTGCTCACGCTATGCTGGGGCTTGAATTGGCCGATGATGAAAATTGGCGTGCAACACTTTCCGCCACTCACTTTTCGCTGTCTGTCGATGCTCGGTGGCTTGGTGGTGTTGTGGATCGCGGGCAAAATGGCGAAGCAAGATATGCGCTTATCTCGCGCCAATGCGCTGCCAATGCTACGCCTTGCCATGCCGAATATGGTGATTTGGCATGTGTTCATTATTTTGGGCGTAGCGAAGCTATCCTCCGGCCGCGCGGCGATTTTAGGCTATACGATGCCGCTGTGGGCGGTGCTCTTTGGCTTGCTGCTATATCGTGAAAAAGTCAGTCCACGGGCGTGGTTTGGATTAGCCTGTGCCTTTAGCGGCACGCTATTACTACTGTCAAATGAATTTGCGCGCTTAGCCGGCCAAGCTTGGGGCACGATTTTTGCGCTGATTGCGGCGGCGGGCTGGGGCTATGGCACGGTGCAATTGAAACGCGCTACGCTTAGCATGCCGACCATTGCACTGACATTTTGGATGTTAGTCTGCGCCAATATCTGTTTGCTGATTGGCGCAATTGCGCTAGAACAAGCCGCCTGGCGCCTACCGCTGCCAGCAGAATGGATGGCGATTATCTATAACGCGGTGTTGGTGTTTGGCTTTGCGCATTTGGCATGGTTTCGCTTAGCGCGCAGCTTGCCGCCGGTGGCCTCGAGCTTGTCGATTATGCTGATTCCCATGGTTGGCTTATTCAGTGGCGCATGGTTGTTAGCAGAAACGCCGCATTGGCAAGACTATGCGGCGCTGCTGCTGATGTTGCTAGCGATGGCTTGTGTGCTGCTGCCTAAAAAGAAATCTTAATTTACTGCGTTGGCCCGTACAAATAATCGGCAGCGCAGCCAGTAGCAAATAAAGGGCTTTTGCCGCAATTGGCATAATCTGAGACGGTGGCGCACATATATTGATCTTTTTGCCCGGCGTAAATCGTATAAAAACTCACGCTAGGGTTTTGAATTGCACTATTCGATAAAGCATAGCTAGCGGTGGTGCCCGTCCAAGGATTAATGCCATTGATATCTGGATAAAAGCCAAACACATTGGGATCTAACCAATTTTGTGAGCCGCAAGTGGCGACATAGGGATTGGCATAACCCGTCCACAAGCAAGAATCGAGGCCATGCAAACCGCCTGCGATATTGATAAAGCGCCGCACGCTACCCCAGTTATTGTAGTAATCAAAGGTCGCAATAGAGAGCGATACGCCCATTGAATGGCTGATGATATCGACCTTGGTTTTACCGGTATAGCTTTTCACCGCAGCGACAAATTTCGCCAAAATATCGTATTTACTTGGTTGATGATAATTACTACGGTCTTCCCCGCGTTCACTCGCACTTAAATACGTCACACCAAATAATTCACAATCCTTGTAGCCTGCCGCTTTAAATTGCTGATACACCGAATTGGGCGCTTTGGGATAGCCTGGCACTTGGAAGGTCGGCGCGTCCCAGCTTGGTGAGCTATCGCCATTACCGTGGACAAAAATGACGGGGGTGCGAGTGGCGGTACAACTCGCTGCACCGCCGAAACCACCGAATTCCCCCGCTTTGGGATTAAAGCCACCCGCATACTGAAATGCCGTGCCGCTGCAGATATGGCCATCAAAAGTGCCGCAATTGACTGCCAAAGCTTGTGGGCTATATAGCAAAGTACCTACCCCGGCAAGAGAAATAACGCTAGAGACTGCGCTGACTGAGAGTGCAGATAGCGCCGTAAAAATGTGTGGAAATGCAAGACGAGCGAAGACGCGAGAAATGCGGTTCATGGTCAACCTTTCTGGAGGAGTGAGAGGGAAACTGTACTGGTACAGATTGAGGATTTATATTAGAGGTGTGGACTATTTTATAATGCTGATTCCCGCTTTTCAAGGATAGATTATCTAGCACATCGTCCCGCTAGCGCACTAAAAAGCGCAGCCCACAGCGCACGCCGCGCACGGATCAGCGATTCCGCTGCAATCGCTTGTGGCAGCGCCTCCAATTGTATGCAAGGATAGTTGCCAAGGGCTAGTTTCGCGCCGCTTGCGCCAAAATGCCGTAGGCATTTAAGGCAATCATGTCCCGCAAATGCAGTTGCTGCTAAGGAGGATCACATGGCAAGATCAAAAAACAACAACGCTGCAAAAGTGAATGCAAAAAGCCCTCCCCTTACCGGGAAAAAAACCATCAACCTCGCCTTACAAGGCGGCGGTGCGCATGGTGCTTTTGGCTGGGGTGTGATGGATAAATTTCTGTAAGATGGGCGGCTCGACATTGAAGGAATTTCGGGTGCCTCGGCGGGTTCGATGAACGCCGTGGTCTATGCCTATGGCAAATTACGGGGCAATGACGGCGCCCGCGAAGCGCTACATAATTTCTGGAAAGCGGTGTCGGATTCGGGCCAGCAATATAGTTTCAAACCCAATCTTTGGCAAAAAATGTGGGGCATGGATTTCGCCTTCGACATGATGAGCCAAATGACAAAAATGATGACGAGTTCCTATTCGCCCTATCAACTCAACCCATTTAATTACAATCCGCTACGCGATATTTTAGAGCGGCAAATTGATTTTGAAGAATTGGAACGCCATTCCAGCACCAAACTATTTTTATCGGCGACCAATGTGCGCACTGGCAAACCGAAAGTCTTTTATACCGAACAAGTTAACGCCGATATCGTGAT
>JACPVY010000359.1 GCA_016197345.1 Burkholderiales bacterium | reverse complement strand
GATGAGAGAATAAATATAGAATTTAAATTAATAAATAAAATTTCAGTTGTTTCAAGAAACACAACACATATATTTTCCTCCTCTTTATAAGTTATATTCTATATGGATCCGGCGCTGCCCCCTTTGCAAAAAATCGCGCTCGATAACTGGCGTGCCGATGTGCTGGACAAAGTGAAAGAGCAAGATTTGCCCGACTATATGCAAAATCGCGTGCGGATGCGGCGTGCAGGGGTGTGGGCGAGCATCGCCTATCAGCGTAGCCGCAAGGGCGAGGGCTATCAGCAAGCTGGGCAAAGGGCGATAGAAGAATTGGCAGGCGTCGATAAAAATCAATTGCCAGATGACGATGTTGCGCTTTACAACGAAGCCGCGATCCATACCGCTAGCGTGCGCTGGGCGGCGGAATTAGTCCCTAGCTTGCAATTACCGCCGACGGCAAAAACGGCTGCTTTGCAATTGCAAACCAGCGTGGGTGCGCCGGGTGAAACCTGCGTTAGCCTGCTCGATCTGAAGGCTAAAGACAAGCCAGAGCTACTCAAGCGTTGTTCGTATGGCGTGGTGTGGGCGGCATCTGCCAGCTTTAATGCCAGCAATACGGCGGTTGCGCTAGCGGTGCAGCCGCTCGATGGGTGGCGTGAACTGTGGTTGATGCATCAAACCAGCAATGGCTGGGTGGTCGATGTCTTGCCGCCCGCGGCGAGTGAACCGGATGTCGGCTATGCCGAATTCGCTGGCTGGGTGCCAGCGACGAATAAATTGCTGGTGGCGCGTGAAGCGCGCGTCGAAGGGCGCTTTAAACGTAGCTTTGAAGTATTGAATATGGATAGCTTGGCGGTTGAAGTGTGGGCGGATCGGCCCGGTGCCGTCAATTTGTTCGCCAAATGGCAAACACCACAGTGGAAGCGTAGCACCTTGAGTCTGCGCTAAAGGGAGGTTTGAGTGGTTGTGCAAAACGCTAGGGCGCGCTTGAAATTTTTGGCACGTAGCAGATTGTAATACCGCTGGTTGAGGATAGTTTAGGCTAAGGAAATGCGGCTGACATCTGATAAGAATGGTGACGGATAGAGCAAGAGAATCGCTTATGCTTCGTCCTTCTGTATTATTTGCATCATTCGACTATTGGGGAGGCTGTATGAAACGGCATTTAACTTTTGCCCTAGGGATGGCAACCGCTAGCCTTGCCAGCGTCAGCTATCCAGCTACGGCGCACGGCCTGTCCGATGGGCCTTCCGAGGTGAGCGCAATTGGCTCTATTTTGGTCTTGGCAGTACCCTTGGCCGTGCTGGATATGTCGGGCGCGGTGGTGGTCAAAAGTGTCGATGTCTCGGCCCAAGGTGCGACTGTGGTGGTGCGTAGCGTCGCCAAAGGGGCAGAAGCTTCGTTCAACGTGGTGGGGCAAGTCAGTCAAGATTTATCCAAGGCAGCGGGGCAATCGGCGCGCTTAGTGGTGGTGGGGAGTGGGCATTTATTGGTCGCGTCGGGCAAAGTATTAGCATTTATTCCGAATGAAATCGGCAAATCGATGCTGTATTCAAACAAGGTGGCGCAACGTGGATCATAAGCGCCTACTACGATCGACCGATGTCTTTGTCACCGGGCATCGACCTTTACCCAAGCTAGCCTGCTCGGTCTTGCTGACCAGTATGCTAGCGGTGCTACCTGCTTGGGCGGGGCGCTCGTGTGAGCCGCGTGCGCTAGACGCCACCCAAGTGATTAAAGCAATGGATTTGGCGTATCAAAGCCGAATAGCGTTGGATAAATCTGGCGCTCAAGTGGCGTTTATTGCACGAGTTGGACAAGATTTATCGAAATACAATTTGCGCTATTCGCATATGGCGATTGTCTGGCGCGATCATCCGCAAGGGCAATGGCTCGTGGTACATGAGCTCAATGCCTGCGGCACCGCCCTTTCTGATTTGTATGACGAAGGCTTGGGCAGCTTCTTTCTGGACGATATGTTTGCCTACGAAACAAAAATCGTCATTCCCGAAGAGGCCAGTCAGGCGCGCTTGGTCAAGATTTTGCGCCAATCCAATCCAGAAGCGATGCATGAGGCCAAATACAATATGGTGGCTTATGCCTTTTCCAGTAAATACCAAAATTCCAACCAATGGGTGCTAGAAACCTATGCTAGCGCGCAAATGGAAAAGGAAAATCCTAGTCGCAACGAAGTGCAAGCGTGGCTGAAACAAGCGGGCTATCAAGCTAGCACCTTAGAAATTCCGATGCTAACGCGATTAGGTGGGCGTATGTTTCGCGCGAACGTCGCCTTTGATGATCATCCATTTGATCGACGCATGGCGGGGCATATTGATGCGGTGACAGTCGATTCGGTATATCGCTTTATCGCTCAGCGCGAACCGCAAATGCAGGTGTTGGAATTGAAAGTGAAATAACACTCTTCGACGTCAATCTGTATTCCAAATCGTTTCTCACTTCCCCGCCCGCTGTGGTTTGCTAGTGGGCTACTTGCTCTTGGTCGATCTACCGCCATTTCGCGATATTTGGCGAGGGCATGCGACCGAACCCTCAACTGACAAAAAATATTACCTTGCGGCAATGAATTTTTGCAGCAGGCAAATTTCATGACGATTTTTGTCAGCGCGTATGGCATAAATTGCCAAAAATCATCAATTAAGTGTTCAAAAGTAATTCAAATGTGTAATTTGATTTCTTTTTAAGCCATTTTTTCTCCTTGTTTGTGGGCAAGTTCTAGCCAGGCTAAAGCTGGCATCATTGTTGCTGTATGGAAATCAAGCGCAGCAGGATCGCGATAAAAACCGAAAAACAGACGAATCCCTGAAGCAAATGCTCTAACCATACACAAGGAGAACAACATGTTTGCATATAACCTGACTTTGGCGAAATTAGTTGCTGGCATCATCACCGTTTTTGCTTGCAGCGCTGCCGCTGCCGCTGGCCCAGATTTGACCAGCTTGCATGGCATTACGATAGGCGGCGGTGTGGGTGGCTTAGGTAGCGCAGCGAAATATGTGCCATGGGGTGGTACAGTCAATCTGTCTGCGGCTAATGCAATCGCAAAAGGCAATGGCATGTGTGCATTCGATGTCACCTTTGATGTCGCCAATGTCGGCAACGAAACCGGCAAACCATTCAAAGCCTGGTTAGTCGCTACCCGCGTCAAAGCAGCGACCATCAACGGCGTCCCAAAAGACAATGGCAAAGCCTACTTTGCCGATAATCCAGAAGCGTATGTCGCCGCGATTCCTAGCAATTTGCAAGTGGCGGGTGGGCAAAGCAAAAATATCAGCACCCAACCCTATTTGCCTGCTGGCGTCTTCAATCTGCAATTGATGATAGACCCAGACAATGCCGTCGGTGAAGCCAATCGTGCCAATAACAAGTTGCCTGCAGTGTTGGTGACCTTGCCTGATTTGTGCGGTGGCGTCGCGAAAACCGATGGCGATACCAAACCTACCCCAGCACCTACGCCAACCCCAGCACCTACGCCAACCCCAGCACCTACACCTACGCCAAAACCTAGCCCTGAACCTAAGCCAAATCCTGAACCTAAGCCTAGCCCAGCGCCAACGCCTACACCAACGCCTAGCCCAGTACCTAGCCCTACGCCAAACGATCCTAAAAAAGATAATGGTGGCAAGCTTGATGTCGTCAGTGTGCGTGGTATCACCATCGGTGGTGCGATTGGTGGCGCAGGCGGTAAGTTTGTCGCTTGGGGTGGTAGCGTGGTGTTGACCGATGCCGATTCTTTCACCCATAGCAATGGCAATTGCGCTTACAACGTCAGCTACGATGTTGGCAATATGGGCGGCGGCGCGGTGCCAGCATTCAAAAACAGCCTATTTGCGGGCAGCAGCTTGGTGGCAGTACAAAGCGGTGTCACGCTACCAGCGGGAGCCGGGCGTATCGTATCGACCCAGCCTTATCTGCCAAGCGGCAGCTTTGAGCTCAAGCTCTATCTCGATTCGGATAACAACTTAGTCGAAGATAAAAGCAATAATATGCGCTCCATCAAAGTGACCTCGAATGCGACTTGCGGCAAAACTGCGCCAACGCCTACACCTGTGACCACGCCTATCGCTGATTTGGTCAGCCAAAAAGGCATGGCCGTGAATGGTAAGTCAGTAGCTTGGGGCGGTAGCATCAAGGTGACACGGGCTGATGCAATCTTGGCAGCAAATGGCAAATGCGCGTTCAACATTGCTTACGATATGGCAAATACAGGCAAAGTAGGTGCCGCTTCTTTCATGAATCAAATCTTGGTCGGCGATACCGTAGTCAGTCGGCAAACGAATCAATTGATCAATGCCGATAGCAACAAAGTCATCAATACCCAAGCGTATTTGAATAGCGGTGTGAACGTGGTGAAAGTCAAACTCGATGCAGGCAACGTCGTCGCCGAATCGAACAAAACCAATAACGTGGCGCAAATCACCGTGACCGTAGATTCACCATGCAAATAATCGCTGAATCATTTACCAGTTCCGTCGTCAGTAGCGCAGCAAAATCAGTAGTTTGGCAGGTATAACAACGTGGTAAGGTAGTTTTGAGCAGGGCAATCAGTATGGCAACATAGAATCAAGTGTTGCTGATCAGATTGCCCTGTTTTTATTTTTTCGACGTAATCGAGGGGAGGGGCCGTAGAAAGGGCGTCTGCACACGCTTATTGTGCAAGATGACGCGGCTGAATGTGTCTTGTACGCCCGCGCGCTCGCGTAGGGCTTCGATTAAGCGCATTAAATCAAGCTGATCATGGCAGGCGACGCGTAGCATGTAATCATACGTGCCCGTCATCAATGTCGCTTCGATGATGCCTGGGATGGTTTCAATCGCCGCTTCAAAACTCTCTGCTGAAGTTTCACGTGCCATTTTGATATCAACCAGAGCCTGTAGCGGCAAATCCAGCGCCGCTAAATTCACTTCCGCATGAAAGCCTAGCAAGACGTTTTCCGCTTGCAGCCGACGCACACGATCGGCGACCGTATTCGCACTTAAATAGACGCGTTCGCCCAGTTCGCGAAAGCTCATACGGGCGTCGATGCGGAGTAGGTCGATGATATCTCGGTCTATCTTATCTAACACAGATTTTTCCTCGGAATTTTTGTCTGAACTACGCTTATAAACGCGGGAATAAATCAATTGTAGTCGATATAATTTCGCCACGTCATGCAAAAAAGCGGGATGGAACAAAATAATTCTATGGAGAAAAGAATGTCGAAAAGAAATGCCGCACATGCCTCCTTTGTGCGTTTTATCAAAATTACATTCGCCGCGAGCGTGGCATCGAGTTTGTTGGCCTTGCCTAGTCTGCCGGCCTTCGCTGCGGATAGCGCACCATCGACCACGGCGAGCAAGCCAGCAATGCCCGATATGGCCATCACCCAAGCGATGCGGCACGAAGTGATTCAAACCATTGCGTCCAAAGTGCGCGCTAATTATG
>JACPVY010000358.1 GCA_016197345.1 Burkholderiales bacterium | reverse complement strand
GATATCCCCAGCTATAGCAATGAATGGCTGTACAGCCACCAACCGAATATTTCACGCGTCGAAGGCTTTCAAGTCTTCAGCGCAGCCCAAAAAACGGCCACCCTGCACATTTTAGACATGATCGCCAAGGCAACCGGGCTTTCATTTCAAGAAGTGCCCGATAGCTTAGGCGGTGAACTACGCTTTGGAATGCGCACGATGAGCGCCAATACCGCAGGGGCCGCGTATGAGCCGGGGGTTGATGATGGCGTCGTCAATGATGATTTAAGCTCCAGCGCTAATCTCGATCAGCAAGGCACTTATGGCGATGTGTATTTAAATCCCGGCGTGCTAGGCAAGGCCAGCATGCTACCGGGCACCGAAGGTTTTTATGTGTTGATGCATGAAATTGCGCACGCCCTAGGTATTACCCATGCGCATGGCTTGCCCGCGGCGGAGACGACACAAGACTACACCGTCATGACCGAATCCTATGTCCCCGAAAAAGCCACCGCAACCCACTATGGCGTGTATGACCTCGCCGCGCTCCAGCATTTGTACGGGAACGATGCTCATGAACAAAGTGTCATGGCCGAGATCAGCCAACATTTTGATGGCAGCAGCATGACGTATACCGCTAGTGCAAAGGGTGGCACCATCTTAGGCACGGATTTACACGATCTGATGCAAGGTGCAGCAGGCAACGATGTGCTATGGGGCCGTGGTGGTGACGATCTGCTAACTGGCGGCGCGGGCAACGATAAGCTCGACGGCGGTCTTGGCAATGATAGCGTACTAGGTGGCACGGGCGACGATCAGCTCAGCGGCAGTTGGGGTGCCGATTTTCTCGATGGTGGCAGCGGCCATGATGTGCTCAACGGCGGTTATGGTAGCGACGTCTTGGTCGCTAACGGCGATGGCGATACGCTGATCGGTGGCGATGGCGCTCCCGTCGGCGTTGCCGATACGGTGGACTATAGCGCTGCGACGGGTGCGGTGCGCGTGGAACTGAGCACCAAGTACGAAGAAAATCACGATCAACTCAATTTCGATGGCACCCGAGGCTACGCATGGGTGGAAGGCACAGCGAAAGTCGCAGGCATGGCGGGCGCGGGTGACAGCGTGATCAATATCAACCGCGTGATAGGCACAGCCTTTGATGACTACTTAAGCGATAGCAGTTTTCTTTATTATGACGAAACGCTAGAAGGCGGTGCGGGCAACGACACCCTTGTCAGCCACGGCAGCGATTTTACGGATGCCAAACGGCATGGCGATACCCTGATCGGCGGCCCCGGTGATGATCGCTATCTGATCACAATTTATCAGCTCAACAACAAGAATTTGACGCTAATCGAAGCGGCCAATGGCGGTCACGACACGATAGAAATCACCAGCGGCACAGCACAGTTCACCATTCCCGACAATATTGAAGACTTAATGGGCGATACTTGGGCCAAACTCGATGTGACGGGGAATAGCCTCGCCAACCACATCAGCGCAGGCTCTGATCAAGATGTCTTACGTGGCGAAGCGGGTAACGATGTGCTCGACGGCGGCGCTGGCAATGATAGCGTGGACGGTGGCGACGGCGATGATGTGTTGCTTGGTGGCGCAGGTGCGAATCAACTCACCGGGGGAGCCGGGGCGGATCGCTTCGTCTTCGATGTCGGCAGTTCGCCTAGCGATATCGATCACATCACCGATTTTCACTTTAGCGAGGGTGATCGGATTGTCTTGCAACATGGCCTGCAATACACGCTAGGCAGCGCCAGCAATGGCGAGGTGCAATTACGCCTGAGCAATGGTGCCACCGTGCAACTGGTGGGGGTAGCTTTAGCACAAGTGGCCGATGGCTGGGTGCTGCAAGGCTAAGCTAGCGCGCTAGGTTCGCGCATTCAACAAGCAAAGAAAAACCCCGTAATCTCTCGACTACGGGGCTCCCCTATTCCGGCCATCTTGCGTGGCATACTTAGCCCGCTGGCGTCGTCACTTTTTGATTGTGTTTTTTGCGATAAATTTTGCGGCTATCGCGATTCGCTTCGCGCTCCAATTTTCTGCGCTCTTTTGCCGTGACTTTACCATCAGCTTTCGCGGCTTGCTTATCGGCTTCCAATTTAGCTTCGCGTTTTTCCAAATTCGTTGACTCTTGCGTTGTCAATTGACCCGTTTTAACGCCTTCAGCGATACGTTTTTCTTGATTAACTTGGCGCTGATCGAGACGGGGTGTGGCGGTTGGATTGGGGGTTGGGGTTGGGGTCGGGGTCGGGGTCGGGCTGGTTTGAGCCAGTGCGGCAAGCGGGAGGGCAAATAACACACTGAACAAAGTCTTTTGCAGCATCTTCATGATTTTCTCTCCGTGATGGGTAAATGGCTAAGCCTGTGCCCACAACGCGCCGCTTGCGCTCAGGCTGACAACTCAGTTGTAACAAGTCGTAGGATGGCTGACGCCGCTAAACATTGTCAAAACGTGATATCGGACATGAATAGGCTAGAATGCAGCGCTGCACTTGTCGTTGCCACCACCAGATCAGATTGATTGCCGGGCTGCAAAGCCGGGTAAGAAAGGGAATCACGATGTCGCAAGAAAACCCCGATTTGCAAATCCTCGGTAGCTTGCTGCAAATCGAACAAGATGTGAGGCAGGCCGATAGCGTCAATGCGGTCGAATTTATTGCGGTCAATGATACTTGGCGCATTTTCCCCTATCGTCAAGCATGCTTGTGGCGCCCCGATTTGGCGGGCAAGCCACGCTTGAAACTGGTCTCTGGTTTATCCGACATCAGCGAAGACTCGCCATTTCGCCAATGGCTCAATGATGCCTTAGCGCATGTATATCAAACCCCACACACCGCCGCCGAAGCCACAGGTAGCGCGCAATTACTCACGCTAGACATGCTACCAGCGCAACTGCATGACGGTTGGCAAGAGTGGATGTCGGGACAGGTTGTGTTACAGCCACTGACAGCGCCTGATGGCACATTAGTTGGCGGCTTGTGGCTCGCACTAGACCACCAAGCGGGTGAAGCGGAAATGGCTTTGCTCGCCCGCTTAGGCGTGGTGTACGGCCATGGTCTGTGGGCGTGGCGTGCGCCTGCGCCGCTGTGGCAGCGCGCAGCGGCAAAGTTCAAAACTCGCTATCGTTTGGCGAGCCTCTTGCTGCTAGCGATTTTGTGCATCCCCTTACGTTTGACAGCCTTAGCACCTGCCGAGATTATCGGTAAAGATGCCAAAATCATTGCCGCGCCAGCAGATGGCGTGGTCGCCCAATTTTTTGTCGAACCAAATCAAGCGGTGAAAAACAGCACGCCGCTGTTTACCCTCGACGACACCAGCGCCCGCAATCGCAATCAATTAGCCAATAAAGCCCGGGCGGTAGCAGAAGCCGATTATTTACGCGCAACACAAAAATCCTTTAGCGATGTCGCTAGCAAATCGGAATTAGCGTCGCTGAAAGCCAAAGTCGAAGAAAAAAGTGCTGAGCAGCAATACACCAGCGAATTGATGCAACGTATCCAAGTTGCTGCGCCAGAAAACGGCATTGTGGTCTTTTCTGATCCCAACGACTGGCTAGGGCGGCCAGTGCAAACCGGCGAACGCATCATGCTACTTGCGAACCCGGCCAAGGTGCAAATTGCGCTGCATCTCGCCGTCGATGATGCGCTCGCGCTCGCGCCAGATGCGAGCGTCAAATTGTATTTGAACGTCAACCCCCTCTCCACGCTAGAAGGACATGTGGTGCAAGCCAGCTATGAACCAGCAGCAGGGGCGGATGGCGTGGTCGCCTATCAATTAAAAGCCGATTTAGAAGCAGGGCAAGAGGTGCCCCGCATAGGTTTGAAAGGTACGGCCAAAATTTATGGTGCGTGGGCACCGTTGATTTATCACATCGTACGCAAACCCTTAGCAGCGGCTCGTCGTAGCTTGGGAATTTAATATGCGGTTTGCGATGCTTCAAACAAAAGAAAATTGGTTGACAAGCGCGCGTTGTTCTCTCAAAGTCTTAGCACCTTTTTAGCAGCACAAAATCTTGCTTAAGTCCAACTCTACAATCCTTTTCCCGCTCAATTTTAGTCATTCACATCATGAAACTACGCTCACTTGCTTTTGCTGCCATGCTGCTCGCCAGCCCCGCCTTATTTGCTGCCACCACGCCCGCTAGCGCCGCTAGTGAAGCGCATGAAAGTGGTATCGCTTGGTACAAAGGCGATGTCGATGCCGCTTTTGCCCAAGCCAAAAGCAGTAATAAACCACTGTTTTTATATTGGGGCGCTGGCTGGTGCCCACCGTGCAATCAAGTGAAAGCAACCATTTTCAATCGCCAAGGCTTTATCGAACGTTCGCGCTATTTCGTGCCGGTGTATATCGATGGCGACAGCCCTAGCGCGCAAAAACTCGGCGCCCGTTTCAAGGTGCGCGGTTACCCCACCATGATTTTGTTCAAACCCGATGGCAGCGAAGTGACGCGTTTGCCGGGTGAAGTCGATGCGGCGCGCTATTTGCAAGTGCTAACGCTCGGTATGAGCGCAAGCCATAGCGTACAAGACTTATTGCAACTCGCCGCCAGTGACGCCAGCAAATTAAGCGCCGATGATTGGCGTTTGCTCAGTTTTTACACTTGGGATGCGCAAGAACAGCAATTAGTCGCCGAAAAAGATTTGCCAGCAGCACTCTTGCGTTTGGCCGATTTGGCGACCGACCCTGATAGCGCCCTGCGTTTGCAAATACGCGGCTGGCTAGCACAGCACGACGCAGAAAAGAAATCGAACGTTAGCATCAGTCAACGCGCCACCATCATCAAGCAACTGCAAAACGAAACGTGGACGCGTGACAATATGGATCTGGTCACCAATGGCGCTGCGGATTTGGTCGAAATTCTGAATGACGGCGTAGCGGAAAACAATGGCCCGCAAAATCCTACCGTCAAATTATTCAATCAAGCCTTAACCCGCTTGTTAAACGACACCACCCTCTCGCGCGCAGATCGCTTGGGCGCACTGAGCGGCTTGGTCGCGATTGCTAAACTCGATAAAAAAGCCCCGCTCTCGGCAGAGTTACAAAAACTGGTGCGCGAACAAGTCGCCAAAATCGAAAAATCGACCACTGACGCTTATGAGCGTCAATCCGTGATCAGCAGCGCATCCCACGCCCTCGCCGAAGCCGATTTATTGGCAGAATCGGATCAATTGCTCAACGCCGAATTGAAGCGTTCGCATTCGCCGTATTACTTCATGCTTAGCCTGGCTTCGAATGCAAAAAAACGGGGCGATAAGGCTGCTGCCTTGAACTGGTATGAACAAGCCTACACCACCTCGAAAGGCCCAGCGACACGCTTGCAATGGGGCGCAGCCTACATCGGCGGCTTGCTCGATTTGGCACCGCAAGACGAAGCACGCATCGGCAAGGTCGTCGCGAATGTGTTGCAAGAATTAAGCAATACGCCAGACGCGTTTTATGATCGCAATCGCAGCGCGCTCGAACGTACTGGGCGTAAGCTGACGAATTGGAATTTGGATGGCAAGCATCAAAAAACCTTTAGCGCAGTGCAAGCGCAACTTGATGATTTGTGCAACAAGCTGCCGAAAAATGATGCCGAACGCGCGACTTGCAAAGCGATTTTGACACCAGCCAAAGAGCAAATGTAAATAGCGTCCTGCATGAGACGGCGCCAATTCACGCCGTCAAATGCGAAGGCTGGCTCACCAAGCTAGCGGCAATACAATGACGAGCGTGAGCAAACAGAATTCGCTCACGCTCAGATAGCTGCGCCACATTTCCATGCCAGCCCAAGCCGCCGCTGGCGACACTAGCGTGTTCATCCCCTTCCAAAATCTGCACTTTTGCTACACAGTAAAGTCTTGTAATCCATTGTAACGATCATCGCTAGGGCATTGGATTTCACCGATAAATGAGAATAATCCGCATTAACAAAAGCACCTAGCTTGCTGAAAAAGGGGTAGTACAAATGAAACTCTTAAAATGGATAGCAGGTTTGAGCTTGAGCATCATGCTCGTTCAACCCGTGTTGGCGGACCCACCGGGGCGCGCCTTTCGTGTCGCTTGGTTAGATGGGCATTTGCAAGTACGCAATCTACAAGAAGACACGCGTGGCGAAATTGGCCGTAACTGGACGGTAGGCGCTGGCTATGCGCTCTCAACCGAACGCTTTTCCAAGGCTGAATTACGCGTTGGCTCCTCGATCTTCCGTCTTGACGAAGAAAGCGAATTAGAAGTTTGGCAGCTCGATGATGAGCGCGTTCAACTCCGTTTGAATTACGGCACCCTCAACGTGCAAATTAGCAATCCCGCCCTGCTCAATGAATTGAGTGTAGAAACACCACAAGGCCAATTGCAATGGCAAGAAGTCGGGCGCTCCCGCATCCAAGTTTGGCCACGCAGTAACCGCTCTAGTTTGAATGTATTTTCTGGCAAAGTCAGCTATAGCGCGGCAGGTAGCCAAATGAGCGTGCGCGCTGGCCATCAAATCGAAATCTTTGGCGAAGATATCAGCACCGCCAGCGCCAGTTTCACTGATTTTGATCGCTGGGGCGAATCACGCGATATCGCTCAAGTCGTCAGCACCGAAACGCTACGCTATGTCTCCAGCGAAGCCACAGGCTACGAAGAATTGGATAGACAAGGTACATGGCAAGAAACGACGCAATATGGCACCGTCTGGGTGCCACGCGCACGCGATTGGGCGCCATATCGCCAAGGCCATTGGGAATGGGTCTCGCCGTGGGGTTGGACGTGGGTGGATAGCACACCGTGGGCCTATGTCACTTCGCACTATGGCCGCTGGACTTGGTTAGATAATCGCTGGTGCTGGCTGCCAGGGCAGAATGTGCACAGACCAGTGTGGGCGCCCGCCTATGTTGGCTGGGTCAGCAACGGTCAAACCGTGTATGCACCGACACCTTCTGGCAATGTCGCTTGGTTCCCACTCGGGCCGCGCGAAGCGTGGGTGCCGTGGTATACCACCTCGCCACAATATGTACAACGCATCAATCAAACATATGTCCCCAATTTCAATTCGGGACACATCAACCACCCCAATCGCTATGCCAACTCAGATCGCGTGATTTTTGCGCGACGCGATCAATTTGTGCAAAGCGGGGTACTGGGTGCGATGCAAAGAGCAGCCTCACAAGTCCCCACCAGCACGCCAAACAATGCACGGCCGAATAACCAGCCCGTGGTGCAATTTAATACGAATACCCCCGTACACAATGGCACAAATCAGGGTGCGCAACCGGGCCGTTATGCATCGCCCGCCAATAACCAGCCGGTAACCCAGTTCAATAACAATACGCCGATACAAAGTGGGATGAGCGTGAACCATCCGACTGGCCCGGCACGCACTAACCCGCCCGCCAATTCGCAACCGGTGGTGCAGTTCAATAGCAATACGCCCGTGCAAAATGGTGGTGTGCTTAGCCAACCAACTGCCCCTGCACGCAATACTCCAGCGGCTGGCACGCAACCGGTGGTGCAGTTTAATAGCAATGTCCCGGTGCAAAACAATGCTGGGAATGGCGGCGTATTAAGCCAACCACCTGCCCCAGTGCATCGCCCAACTGCGCAGACGAATAATCAACCAGTGGTGCAATTTAATAGCAACGCACCAGTGCAACCCGCGCAACCAGTGCAACCACCCCAGCCTAACCGCCACCCACCAGCGCAGCCGCAGGCCGTGACTACGGGTTCAGCGCCCGCAGCAAACCCGGCACCAGCTCGCCCGCAACCAGCGAACAATGCACCGGTGCAGGCGGTGGTGATGACACCTCCCCGCAATCCTGCCCCCGCTAGCGCGCCCGCAGCAGCGCCTGCCGCTGCCCCCGCATCCGGCCCAGCCGCTGCCGCTGTGGCGGCGGCAGTAGCAGAGCGCGAACGCAAAATGCGGGAAGAAGAGGAACGCAATAAAAATCGCGATCAAGCGGCACGCCCGGTAGCACGCTAGTTGGGTTCAGTCGATACCGTTGCAAAAAGTGGGGTGCGCACCACGGCTGTAGCGCATGGGAGCATTGTGTGATGGCAAAGAACTGCGCCTAAAAAATGTCACCCCACATCACCGTTTCGGTGCACGGGGGCGGGATGCCTGCATTCTTCACTCGGTCCTGTCCCTGTAGCGCTAAGGGGACAGGACATCCTCAAATTTGAAGGTGAAAATATGGCAAGGTGGGGCTAGGTCGCACATTCCAACAAACCTACTGCGCCCCCATCTTAGCTGGCACCCTTGCTACTTTTCGCCACGCCCGCGATAGTTCTGCGGATCAAAATCAACAATGTCGATTTTGCCGTAGTGTTTTGGTGGGGTATAAGTCTTTTGCTTCATCGTCTTGTCGGGATCAGCAGCATTAAATGTTGACTCCTCAGCGCGTACCAATTGCCAAGTATTATCGCGACGCGAGTAATTGAATG
>JACPVY010000357.1 GCA_016197345.1 Burkholderiales bacterium | reverse complement strand
CCTGAGCACGAGCACGGCGAAATTTGAAGCCGATTTAGAAACCTCGGCGGGTGGCGCGGGTACAGCACCTAGCCCGCACGATTTACTCGATGCGGCGCTCGCCTCTTGCACCGTGCTCACTTTGCAGGTGTATAGCAAGCGCAAGCAATATCCGTTGCAAGCAGCGCATGTCGAAGTGACACACACTGAAACCCCTAGCGGCTATCAACTCAAACGCGTGCTACGCCTGACTGGCGAGCTGAGCCAAGAACAAATCACCGATTTACTGCGCGTAGCCAATGTTTGCCCTATTCACAAAGCTTTGCACAAACAATTTGAAGTTGTCACTGAACTAGAAAACACCGGAGGCGAAGATGCCCATTCTTGATTTGCTTACACCACGCGCCCACGATTTAGGTGGGGGCATGGTGGTTAAACGCGTGCTCCCTTCAGCAAAAAAACAAGCGGTCGGCCCGTTTATTTTCTTTGATCACTTTGGCCCGGTTCAAGTCACGCCACAAAGTCAACATGATGTCCGTCCCCACCCACACATTGGGCTAGCGACGGTGACATACCTATTCGATGGCGCGATGATGCATAGGGACAGTATGGGTGTCACGCAACGGATTGAACCCGGTGCGCTCAATTGGATGACGGCCGGGCGTGGTGTCGTGCACTCTGAGCGGCGGCCAGAAGACTTGCGCGAGACGTCTTATATCAATCACGGCTTGCAATTATGGGTGGCGCTGCCCACTGCAGACGAAGAAATCGAACCATCATTTCAGCACATCCCCGCTGCTGACATCCCGCAATGGCAAGGCGATGGCATCACTGCCCGCATCTTGGTTGGGACTGCATTTGGTTTGCAATCGCCCGTACAGACTTTACAAGAGATGCTTTATCTCGACGTACAAGCGGAGGCGAATAGCAGCTTTACCTTACCCGCCTCAGACCTAGAGCTGGCGCTGTATAGCCCTGAGCAAATCATCATCGTCGATGGCGTCGCCTTAGAGCCGGGCGTGATGGCCTTGTTGCAGCCACAAGTAGCGACGACGATTAGCATTGTGCAAAGTGCGCGTTTTGTCGTGCTAGGTGGATCAAAACTCGATGGACATCGCCATATCTGGTGGAATTTCGTTTCGTCGCGTAAAGAGCGAATAGAACAAGCGAAACTTGCGTGGGCGGCGCAAGAAATGGGGACAGTGCCTGGTGAACAGGAATGGATTCCGCTACCGTAAGCGACGCGGAAAAATATCCCCAATATGCGCTAAGCCAGCACTTTGGTAGCACTGGTGGCACGCCGATTTTGTAAGTTCATGCAACGCCACCAGCATGAATTGCATTAAGCGCGCATAATCGCGCAATCGCTAGCGCGTGCCACCGACCGCCACGCCCTTCTTGCGTTGCACATCTTCTGATTCTTTGCTGCATCCGCCATCATCTGTCCCTTGTCACTCGAATGAATGGAGGCAAACTTGTCTATCGACAATATTCTGAGCAATATCGATCTGTCCCTTAGCAAAACCCCTGACTATCATGAGATCGCCTTATTGCGCGACTTAGTAGGACAATTGCGTCCAAAACGGGCGGATGACTTGGTGCTGGCCACCGCTAATTTGCGTTCTTTATGCTATGTGCTACAGCATCATGCGCAATGGCGTAGTGCGTTGCGGCGCTATTTGGTACAAGTGCTGACCTCGCGCAAATTAGTGCATCTGCTGACCGATACCGGTATTACCTATAGCGCCAGTTTTTGGGATGCGTGGTGGCAGCGCGTGACGATCAAGTTTTTGCCGCCAATGATTAATGACACCTACTTGAAAGATGTGTTTGGCCAGATATTTGATCACGCTGACGATCATGTTTGGGTCGGTGGTGTATCTGATGAGATTTGGGTCGAGTTAATGCGTTGTATCGGCACGCGCAGCCGGCACATTCGCGCCACGCATACTTATCTCAGCAATGAATTGCTGAGCGCAGCGCAAGTGCTGTCGTATCGCATCACCAATATCGGCATGGAAGCAGAATTGGTGCGCAATCATCCTGATATCGAAAAATTTGAATCACCCTTTTTGCGACAAAACGATGCCATCAACGATTATGTGAAGTTGTATAGCAATTGGTTGATCGACCCTAGCGTGCAGCGTGAAGATGGCAAACATATCGAAGTGCTGTTGAGCCAATGTGAAGAAATCACCTTACGCATTCGCCGCACCGCCGCGCAACAAGGGGTGTCGGTCAGCTTAACTCGCCTGCTCTTGCAACTGAAACAAAGCATCGCACGCCTGCGTAGCGTGCTCGATTTACTCGATAGCCGTAGCGCACAAACAAGTGGCAACATCGCTTGTCACTTGCTGAAAGAGCTGGTTGCGGCCGATAACCGCCGCCATAGTTTGCGCGATTTGATCCAGACCAATACCGAATTACTCTCGCTCCAAGTGACCGAGCGCGCGGGCAAAAGTGGCGAGCATTATGTCAGCAACACCCGTGCCGAATGGTTGGAAATGCTGCGCTCTGCGATGGGCGCGGGTTTCATCGTCGGCATCATGGCGATGATCAAAATTCTATTCGGTAGCTTGATGCTCGCGCCCTTTGGCTATGCGCTGCTATTTAGCTTGAATTATTCCTTTGGCTTCATGCTCGTGCATGTGTTGCATTGCACGATTGCGACCAAACAGCCAGCAATGACGGCAGCGCTGATAGCACGCGCCATCGACGAAGGCAAACAAAAGTTGGATGAGCTGGTGGAATTGATTGTGCGCGTATTGCGTTCGCAATTCATCGCCATTATCGGCAATATCATCATCGCAATGCCGACAGCGTATGCGATTGCATGGGCTTGGTTTGGCGTGACTGGCAAGCATTTAGTCAGCCCGGTAAAAGCGCATCATTTGCTAGCCGACATTGGGCCATTTTCCAGTAGCGCACTGCCGCACGCTGCCATCGCTGGCGTCTGCTTGTTTTTAGCCGGATTGATCTCGGGCTATTACGATAACAAGGCTAGCTATTCCAATATCCCCGAACGCCTGCGCCAACTGCGCTGGTTGCAAAAACTACTCGGGCCGCAGCGCTTGCTCCGCGCGACCACCTATGTTGGCAATAACTTAGGTGCGTTGGCGGGTAATTTCTTTTTCGGCGTGATGCTCGGTAGCATAGGTCAGATCGGGGTCTTTTTCGGCTTGCCGATTGACATTCGCCACATCACGTTTTCCAGTGCAAATTTTGCGTTCGCCTTGGTTGGATTGGATCACCAGATCAGTTGGCAGTTAGCGCTTTATTCACTGCTCGGCATTGTGTTAGTGGGAGCCGTGAATCTGGCGGTGAGCTTTAGCCTTGCGCTAGCGGTGGCTTTGCGCTCGCGCAAAGTCAATTTTGGTCGCGGTGGAAGTTTGATGTTGTTGCTATGGCGTCGCTTGCTGGCCAAGCCTAGAGATTTTTTCTGGGCCGACAGAGAGGAAACTCAGCAATCTACCTAAATCGAGTTGAGCAACGAATGCGGAGGTAGGCAATCAAAAAATACGCATTCCTTATACGAATTGAGTATATGCTTTATAAGTAGCGCTAGTCCAAACAGGCTAGCGAAGTGCGAATGAAACAAAGAACAAGGTTTATCTGACGCCAAGCTAATAAGATTTCTTCAACGCTGAACGAGGAGCGGAAAATGAAACTCGCCGACCTGAAAATCACTGTCCGCCTCGGGCTATTAGGTTTGTTTTTTCTTTTTGCGCTACTCGCCGTGGGATTGGGGAGTTGGCAAGCGATGCAAGCCATGAATGCACAAAGCAATAGCGCAATGCAAAAGGCGAGTACGCTCAGTTTAGCGATAGACACCGCCCGCAGCGCACAGGTCGAATTTAAAATTCAAGTGCAAGAATGGAAAAACATTCTGCTGCGCGGCAATGATCCAACTCAACTTGAAAAATATACAGCAGCCTTCAAAAAAAGCGGCGCTAGCACACGCGCTGAATTGCAAAAAACGCAGCAATTATTGAAACAACTCCAAGTCAGCACACCGCTGGTGGAGGAAGCGATACAGGCGCTTGATCAGTTGAATCTCAGCTATTTAAACGCCTTACAGAAATACGACAGTGCCAACCCTGAAAGTGCGCATATTGTCGATGCGCTAGTAAAAGGGATGGACAGGCCACCAACCAAAAAAATTGACGACATCGTCACCCACATTCAAGCACAATCGCAAAAATTACTCGCTGCGATGGAGGCAGAAAATGCGCAAACCCAGCGCGATGCGATGCTGCAATTGGTTTGCATTGTGCTCATGACGACCATCATCGGCGGCTTTACCATGGTGTGGCTAGCGCGCAGCATCACCAAACCGCTCAATGCAGCAGTTGCAATAGCGCAGTTAGTTGCGGCGGGCGATTTACGTAGCGATATTGAGGTGAGCAGTAAAGATGAGATTGGCATGCTACTCGCCGCGCTAGGGCGTATGCACGATAGCTTGGCCGAAATCGTCGGCCAAGTGCGGGTAGGCGCAGATGCGATTGCCTATGCATCAGAAGAAATCGCTAGCGGCAATCAAGACCTTTCAGCCCGCACTGAAGAAGAAGCGAGTTCACTCGAAGAAACGGCGGCAACGATGGAGGAACTGACCAGCACCGTCAAGCAAAATAGTGGTCACGCCAATTCGGCCAGTGAACTTGCGGGATTAGCATCGCAAGTAGCGGCGCGCGGTGGTAGTGCCGTGTCACAGGTAGTCAGCACCATGGCGGCTATCAATGACTCTTCTAGCAAAATGTTCGACATCATTAGCGTGATCGATGGGATTGCTTTTCAAACGAATATTCTGGCCCTCAATGCCGCAGTGGAAGCAGCACGCTCCGGCGAACAGGGGCGTGGCTTTGCCGTCGTAGCGTCTGAGGTGCGCAGCTTAGCGCAGCGTTCCGCAGCAGCAGCGAAAGAAATCAAAGTCTTGATTAGTGATTCGGTAGAGCGTGTCGAAAAAGGCAGCAAGATGGTGGCACAAGCGGGGATCACCATGGATGAAGTGGTCGATAGCGTACAGCGCGTCACCACCATCATCGCCGAAATCGCCACGAGCAGCAGTGCGCAACATTTTGGGATTGAACAAATCAATGTCGCCGTGTCGCAAATGGATACTGTTACCCAACAAAATGCAGCGCTAGTCGAACAAGCCGCCGCTGCGGCCGAAGCCTTACAACAGCAAGCGATCAAACTCTCGCAAGCGGTCAGCGTCTTCAAAATCAACCCAGCCCACCTGCCGAGCGCTGACAACGCTTTTATCGGCACCCATCATCATCAACATCGGCAATTTGCGTTGCGCTAGCGGGGAAAGAGCAAGGGGGAGCCGCAAGCGTGCACATTCCCAAAAAAATAAGGCGCTGACAGCAATGCTGTAGCGCCTTATCAACTGCATCAGTGTGGTGTGTCGTGTCGCTTAGACATTAAACAAGAAATTCAACACATCCCCATCCTTCACCACATATTCCTTACCTTCGGCGCGCATCTTGCCTGCTTCTTTCGCGCCAGCTTCGCCTTTGTAAGCGATGAAGTCTTCATACGCAATCGTCTGCGCGCGGATGAAGCCGCGTTCGAAGTCGGTGTGGATCACGCCTGCGGCTTGTGGTGCGGTGTCGCCGATGTGGATGGTCCAGGCGCGCACTTCTTTGACGCCAGCGGTGAAATAAGTTTGCAAACCCAAGAGTTTGAAAGCGCCGCGGATCAAACGATCAAGGCCAGGTTCTTCCATGCCCATGTCGGCCAAGAATGCGCCTTTGTCTTCTTCGTCCAAATCAGCGATTTCGGCTTCGATGGCGGCGCAAATCGCTACCATAGGCGCGTTTTGTGCTTTCGCGTAATCGGCGAGTTGATCCAGCAATGGGTTATTGGTGAAGCCGCTATCGGAGACATTGCCGACATACATCGCTGGTTTAGCGGTGATCAAGCATAGCGTTTTGATCATCGCCATTTCTTCAGCATCCAAGCCCATCGCGCGTACTGGCTTAGCGTCGTTTAGCCATGGCAACATGCGTTCTAACAAAGCGACCAATTTCGCTGCATCTTTGTCGCCAGAACGCGCTTTTTTGTTTTCGCGCACGATGGCTTTTTCAACAGCGGTCAAATCGGCCAGTGCTAATTCGGTTTGGATGACTTCGATGTCGTCTAGCGGGTTGATTTTGCCAGCGACGTGCACCACGTTGTCGTCTTCAAAGCAGCGCACCACGTTGACAATCGCGTCGGTTTCGCGGATGTGGGCCAAAAATTGGTTACCCAAACCTTCGCCTTTGGAAGCACCAGCGACTAAGCCTGCGATATCGACAAATTCCACAATCGCGTTGACGACGCGCTCAGGTTGCACGATTTTGGACAGCTCTTTCAGACGCGGATCAGGGACTTCCACTACGCCCACATTTGGTTCAATCGTGCAAAAAGGATAGTTTTCTGCTGGGATACCTGCTTTTGTCAAGGCATTGAACAGGGTGGATTTGCCGACGTTAGGCAGGCCGACGATGCCGCATTTCAGACTCATGATGTGTGCTTTTCTGGTGGGATTTAGATAAGGCCGCTATTTTACTATTGATCTGACAAAAAAGATCCTTTCTTACGCTGACGCCACGCGCCACGCCAACGACCTCGCGTTTCCACATATTTTCTCCACAATCTTTGTGGAAAATTCATCCCATCGAACAGCCCTAAACAACCCTAAGGTGCGCTTGCGGCACAACAGCGCGTCAAACACGAACACTTACCCCCAAACAGCACAAGGAGAAAATAATGTTTTATCTCGACCAAAATAATGCATTCCAATTGGAATATGGTTTTTGCCAAACCGACACGCCGTTTGATG
>JACPVY010000340.1 GCA_016197345.1 Burkholderiales bacterium | reverse complement strand
TTATTGGTGATGCCAAACATCACCACGCGCGGCGCGCATCGCTGTAGCTGGCGGGTTGATTCGTTTTCAATGCGAATGTGGATGCCGGAAGCAGGTTGAAAATACAGCATCGCACCTTGCAATGGATGGGCGCGAAACGCGCTACGATCTGTCATGATTTCACCTGTAATTGAGTTAATAGATAAGTTAATCGAAGAGTGAATAGCATCTCAAGATCCTACTGTATAGCCACATTGCATGATGGCGTGAGTCGGCAAAATCACCAAAATAACGCTAGCAGCGGCGGCGCTAGATTCGTTTAGCCTTTGCCTGTATTGCAGCACCTCTGCATATGGGTAGTTCTAACATTGCTACTTTCTTCAAGCCTTGTTGTCATGTTAGAACTGCCCCTTTCTGTTCCTAGAAATTCGCGCACGCTTGCACAATCGGTGCAAACTTTAAGGAAGAGCGATAGCCAAAAAGAATTGGGTCAATATGACCTCTGCTGCACTTTTCTGTCAAGCCAATCAAGCCTTCCCAGCATTTTGCAGTTACGCCCAAATGAAATAGTTTCCCAAACGAAATTGATTTCATATTGCAATTTTATCGACTTAATTCTTTCTATTTGTTAATGACTTTTGTTGTGCGGCAATTTTTCTGCTACTATCCCGCCGTTTCTTTGCGTCGGTTCGTGCCATTTCTACCTTTGTGCAGCCATGTTCTTGTGCATGTGCTTGCCGTCTCCTGTTTGTCGGACATCGTTCTAGCGCAGATCTGTCCCATCTAGCGCCCTTCATGCAACGGGTATAAACCAATCGAAGTCCTCGCATCGAATTGATGAAAGCTTGGCACACGCGCGGGTGTGTCCCATTTCGGCATTTTGAATAATAGCTAGTCATAGCTCAGCACAACACAGGAAGAATTATGGTTGCAATCGTTAGCGGCAGTGGTCTTGGGACACTCAACACCTCCCTCGGTATTCTTGGTCAAGCAGGCGTAGTCGGTAATGCGCAAAATGGCAATGCCAAGGAAAGCGTCATCATCAACGCGGCGAACGGCAATCTTGTAGTGCGAGAAAAGGATGATTTTCTGGCCGGTGTTGGCAATAGCGATCTGGAACTGAGCCGCACCTACAATTCGCAAGCCACGTTCACTGACGGCAATGGGCCGAATTGGAAAATCGGGCAGACTAAGCGTCTGGTCGATATGATGAATAGCTATAACCAGCCCAATAGTACGATTACGCGCATTGATAGCGATGGTAGCGCGACGATTTATCGCTACGATACAACGCGCGAATTGTATATTTCGACCGATGGCGATGGCGGCTATAAAACCATCCGCAAAATGGCCAACCTGCAATGGATCTGGCGCGACGAGCGTGAAGGCGCTATCGGCCAAGATAAGAATGGCAAGTACGAAATTTACGATCTCGCCAATAACGGCGGCATGATTCTGTCGTCTGGCGACTCCGGCGGTGAGCGCGTTCGCTATAGCTATGGTAGCGACCGTAAATTGAATCAAATCTTCTATAGCAGTTCAACCGAGTATGTCGTCTGCCACTACGATAGCAACGGCAATCTGAGCTATTACGGCCTATCAATCAACGGCAAATCGAAGGAATGGATACGCGTTTATTACGGCTATGATGCGCAAAATCGGCTGACGACAGTCAAAACTGACCTGACGCCAGACGATAATTCGATCACCGATAACATCGTCTATACCACCACCTACACCTACGAAAGCAGCAGCAATCGCTTAGCATCGATCACACAAAGCGATGGCAGCTATCTTGGTTTCACCTATGATGCGCAACAGCGCGTGAAGACTGTCACCGATGCCTTAAGTCGTGTGACGACATTTGACTATCTCACTGGCGGCAAAACAAAAGTCACCGATCCACTCAATAAGAGTACGGTGCTCACCTATGACGTAAAGGGACAGCTCACCGATTTGGAAGCGCCCGCAATTAATGGCGTCAGCCAACGCACGCATTTTGAATACGATAGCAACGGCAACGTGTCCCTCGTGCGCGACCCGCTTGGGCTGGAAACCACGTATAACTATGATGCGAACGGTAATCGCATCTTAGAACGGGATGCGGCGGGCAATACCATCACCCGCGTCTATGATCTGGTGACGAATAATCTGCTATCGGAAACTCGCTATCTGACGCCCGATCCAGATGGCAGTGGTAGCGCGCAAGCCAGCCTGCCGTTGACCACGCGCTATGTCTATAACAGCTTGAACCAACTGCGCTTTATCGTCAGCCCTGAAGGCCGGGTGCAGGAATATCGCTACAACGACAGAGCGATGCGCGCTAGTGCGATTAGCTATCTGGTGAATAACACGACGCCAGACCCTACCGAAACCGCTTTAACCGCGTGGACTAAGGGCAGCACCGTTCGCAGTGCATCAAAGATACTAGTTATGCGGTGCAGACGTATGTTTATGATCAAGCCGGGCAATTGCGGCAGAGCATCGACGTCCTCAATCGCCAGACCAGCTACCAATACGATGGCTTGGGAAGACAGGTGTATGCGCTCGATGCGCTGAACCGCACCACCCTCACCTCTTATGACGACGCCAAGCATCAAAGCACGATGCAATTGGCCAATGGTGGCGTGACCACCACGGTTTATGATCTGGCAGGTGCTGTGCTGAGCCAAACGCTCACAGACCCGAATGCGACTGTATTGGGTAAAACGACCAATGTCTATGATGCCGATGGTCGTTTGCGTCAAAGCAGCTACCCGAATGGGCAAAGTGAATATCGCCTCTACGACGCCGCTGGGCGCAAGGTGGGTGATATCGACCGCAATAATTATCTGACGGAATACGTTTATAACCTCGATAATCAGTTGGTCAAAACCATTCGCTACGCCACTGCGGTGAATGTTGGCCTGATTAAAGACTTCAATGGCAAACCGCTCGACGTTTCGGTGGATGCGGTGCGCCCTGCCAGCATCAGCACTGATGATCGCTGCAGTTGGAATATCTATGACAAAGCAGGACGCTTAACCGCCACCGTCGATGCGGCAGGCGCAGTGAGTCGCTATAGCTATGATGGTCTGTCCCGCTTAACGGGTGTGACGCAATTGGCGACGCTGGCCAATGTTGCCTCCTTTTTGAATGGTTTACCGCCAGCCAATTTGGCTGATACGATCGCGAGTTCGCCGGATGACCGCGCTAGCCGCACGCTATACGACAACGATGGCAAAGTGCTAGGCAAACTCGATGCAGAAGGTTATCTGACCGAATACCGTTATGACGGCGCCGGGCAATTGTTGGAAACGATTGCCTATAGCAACGCTGTGCCAGCGCTGAAACGCAATGGCAGCACGGTGGCAAGCATGCGTCCGGCATTCGACGCGAAGGACATTCATCAGCATTATTTTTACAATCCGCAAGGGCAACTCGTTGCCACCGTGGATGGTGAAAATTACCTCACTGAAATCGGCTACGATAGGGCCGGCAATGTCGCTAGTCGCAAGCGCTATGCGAAAGCCGTCAGCAATCCAAACGCGGCGAATCTGGCTGATCTCGGTAAAGTCGCCGATGGTGACGACCATCTGACCAGCTACACCTATACCGCCACGAATAAGTTGCTGACCGAAACCGCGCCAGACGGCACGATTACGCGCTACAGCTATGACGCCAACGATAATGTGATCGAAACTCGCCGTGCGCTAGGCACGGAAGACGAACGTGCGACCAGCACGGTGCTACGTGACAGAGCGGGCCGGATTACCAATGAATTGACGGCAGAAGGCGCGGTGGCGTTGCAAGCCGCCGTGGCACGCGCTGCCTTGCCGAGCGAAATCACAGCGATCTGGAACAGCTATGGCATCACCCATAGCTATGACCAAAACGGCTGGCGCGTGAGCACGGTCGATCAAAACAAAAATCGCACTCTGTTTTATTACGATGCCAATGGCAATCTAACGCAGACTATCAACGCCAATGGCGAAGTGACGCAACAAGATTTCAACGGCTTTAATCAAATCAAAAAAACGACGCAGTTCGCAAAGCGGATCGCGCTAACAGATCTGGCCAAACTCAATGGCGGCCAGCCCGATGCCACCCTGACCACGCTCTTGCAAGGGCTGGCTAGCAGCGATGATCGCATCACCACTACCAGCTACAATGCGCTGGGGCAAATCGATGATCAAGTGGATGCGATGGGCTTTCATCATAAGAACGTGTACAACGCGTTTGGCGAGCTGAAGGAAACGAATCTACAAAAGACCAAGCTCAGCGAATATATCAAGAGCACATTCCAGTACGATCATCGCGGCCTAAAAACCGCTAGCACCTTGTTCAACGACAGCAATGTGGTGCAACAATCGACTTACGATGCGTTTGGTCGCGTTACGACCCAAGCCGATGGCAATGCCAATGGCATCGTTATTGGCTATGACCGCCTAGGCCACGCCATCAGCCGCAAAGCCGGTAGCGCAGGTGCGACCACGTTTAGCTATGATGCGTTTGAGCGCGTCTTGACCCAAACCGATGGCATCGGCACGGGTGTCATGCGTTACACCTACGACACGGCGAAGCGCAGCTTCACCATGACGAGTAGCGAAGGCGTGGTGCATACCACGATCAAAAATCGCCACGGTGAAACGGTGTCGATCAGCGATAGCGATGGCAATCTGACCAGCTACGCCTACGACAAAAATGGCAAACTGAAGTCTGTCACCGACCGCCTCGGTGTGCAAAGCAGTAATACTTACGACAATGCTGGTTTGACCAAAACCACGGTGGACGCCAATGGCAAGGTGACACGTTTTGATTATGATGCGGCTAATCGCGTGGCGACCAAGACCTTCGATCCCGATGGTCTCAATCTCATCACGAGCTATACCTATAATGCACAGGGCCAAGTGCTGACGGTGACCGATCCGAAAAATATTGTCAACGTCACGGAATACTATAAGAGCGGCTTAGTCAAGAGCATCGTCCAAGATAGGGACGGACTGAAGCTGACGACCTCGTATGAGTACGATAGCCGTGGCAACATGAGCAGCAAGACCGATGCGCTCGGCAGCACCAGCTATAGCAATAGCGAAGCTGAATTCGTCGATAGCACACTAGCCGATAACGATGGTGCCCATTTGGCGGAATTCCATCGCTATGACAAGGCCAATAATTTGCTGCTCTCAGCCAAGGGACAGAACAAGGGCGAGAGCGGCTATCTGCAATCAACCCGTTATGCCTATAACGCTAACAATCAAAAAATTTGGGAAGTCGATGCTGAAGGGGCGGTGACGGGTTATACCTATGATCAAGATAATCGCTTGATCAAGACCACGCATTACGCCAATCGCAGCTCGCTCATCAATAGCAGCACGAAGTGGGATCAACTGTTTAGCGCTACCGACATTGCCGGTAGTTTTACCGCCGATGCCGCGCACGATATGACGACACGCATCGTTTATGATCTCGATGGCCGGGTCTATGCAACGATAGACGCGACGGGGACTGTCACCGTCAACCAAGGGATTGATGCTTCTGGTCGCGTCACGATCAGCACGACCAAAACGGGACAGATCGACGTCAACGCGTTAGCGCTGACAGCAACCAAGGCTGACTTAAAAGCCTTGTTCGTCGCCATGAGCTATGCCAATAGCGAGCGCCAAGTCACTTACTTTGATGCGCGTGGCAATGCAAGCGCGATCTTGAAAGCAGTGAATGAATCCGGCGGCGATGATCAATGGCAGGTGGTGAAGCAGGAATTTGATGGCAATGGCAATCTGATTTCACGCACTGGCTATAGCAAATTGCTGATTTCTGGCGCGCCGACCAAAGACCTCGCGGCTTGGCTGAGCACGGCTAGCAATACCAGTAGCAGCGATACCCGTCAGCGCATGGTGTATGACGCAGCAAATCGCTTAACCGCCACCGCGACCGCGCAAGGCAGCAGCAGCGATGGCAAATTGATCTGGGCCATCAGTAGCCAAAGCTATGACAAAAACGGCAATGTGGTCGCGCGTCGGCAATTGGCCAATACGCTGACGGCAGCCGATGTCAACGCCGCCAGCATTAACGCCTTCATCGCTGGCAATACGAGCGCGCAAGATATGCAAACGCGCTTGCGCTATGACGGCGCAAATCGCCTCATCGCGAGTGCGGTGGCACAAGGCAGCACAAATGGCGTGCCGCCACAAACGCAATGGGCGATCACGAGTCAGATCTATGACATTCATGGCAATGTCAAGTCGCGCACCGGCTACGCTACTTTGCTCACCCCGAGTACGCTACCAGCAGACCCAAATGCCGCTGATTTTAATAACTGGATCGCGGGCGTGGCCGACATCGCGCGCGACCGCACCACGCGCTATGCCTACGATGCGGTGAATCGCCTCGTGGTGAGCGTCGATGCGGTTGGCGCTGTGACGCGCTATAGCTATGATGCGCTGGGCAATCAAATCAAATCGGTGTTGTACGCCACATTGACGCCGGTATCGGGCGAACTAGCGGCTAGCTATACACCAGCCGCCAATCCGGCGGACATCACCACCCGCACGGTATTTGATAACAAAAATCGTCCAGTCTTCCAGATTGATGGGCTAGGTTACGTCACAGAACAACGCTTTGATACGCTAGGCAATGTGGTGGCGAAAGTGCGTTATATGACGGCGGTCAATCTCGCTACTCTCGGCGATACGATCAGCATCACCGCGCTGAAAGCATTGTTACCGACTGCGGCTGACAAGATGCAAATTCAGCGTACTGTGTTCGACAAAGCAGGTCGTCAACGCTTCACGCTCGATGCAATGGGGGCGATTACCGAGTTCCGCTACGACGCCTTTGGCCGCGTGCAGCAGAGTTTGGCCTATCAAATACGCCACGACTTGAGCAATAGCAGCACGCTAGAAGCGGATTTAGCGCAAATCGTGCTGCAAGAAGCAAGTAGCGCACAAGTCACCAGCTATACCTATGATTCGCAAGACAATGTGCTGACGCGCACGGATGCGAACAAAGCGACCGTCACCTACACCTATGACGCGCTAGGTCGGCGCCTCTCCATGAAAAATGCACTCGGTGTGGTTTGGACTTATACCTACGATGCGGCGGGCCACAAGCTGACCGAAACCAGTCCACCCGTCATCAGTGGCAACGGCGGTGCAACGGCGGTAGGCATCACCACGGCCTATGCCTACGATGCCTTTGATCATGTTATCAAGCGTAGCGATGCCGCTGGCTCGGCGGATGAGCGTAGCACCCGCTTCGTGTTTGACGCTGCGGGTCGCCTCGCCTACACGATAGATCCGCTCGGCTATGTCACCGAGCAACGCTATAGCGCCTTGGGACAGGTCACGGCCACCGTGCAGCATGCGGTCGCGCTTGACGTGAGCGCCTTGAATAGCGCGAATACCACCGTTGCGAATATCAAAACGCTGCTCGGTGCTGACACCAAGGCCGACCGTATCAGCCGCGTGGTGTATGACGAAGCAGGTCGTGTTTTTGCTAACATCGATGCACTCGGTTACATGACGGTGTATCAAACCTCGGATGCTGCTGGTCGCCCTCTTTCGCAAACGACCAAACTGCTATCTCTCGATGTGCTCAACCTGGCCGCCAACATCAGCAAAACGGATATGTTGGCGCAGTTTAACGCCGCCTCATTGGCAGGCAGCAAGCGGCAACGCTTTAGCTATGATGCTAACGGCAATCTGAGCAACATCTTCACCGCCGTCGCAGAACCTGCGAACGGCACCGAAGAGTGGCAGGTCACCACCCAAAGCTTTGATGCCAATGGCAATGTAGTATCCCGCACGCGCTATAGCAAAACCTTGGTTTCCGCCACGCCGCGCAATGATCTCAATGCATGGCTAGCGCAAGCCGATACCATCAACGCGAGCAATAGCCAAGAAAGGATGCGCTACGATGCCGCCAACCGTTTGACGGTGACGGCGAGCTTACGCACCTACAATGGCGCGACGAGTGAATGGGGTTTTGTGCGGCACGATTACGATGCCAATGGCAACCTCATGCAACAACGTGCAATGGCGAAAACACT
>JACPVY010000356.1 GCA_016197345.1 Burkholderiales bacterium | reverse complement strand
CCCGATGCTGCTGGCAAAGTCATCGAAGCATTTGGACACTTTCTGATCGGGGGGAACTATACCGTCGGTATCGTCGTCTTCGTTATTTTGACTATCATTAACTTTACTGTGGTGACCAAAGGTGCCGGTCGTATTGCCGAAGTTGGTGCACGATTCGCATTGGATGCGATGCCGGGTAAGCAAATGGCGATCGATGCCGATTTGAATGCGGGTTTGATCGGCGAACAAGAAGCGCGTCGCCGTCGTACTGAAGTAGCGCAAGAAGCGGAATTTTATGGCGCGATGGATGGTGCCAGTAAATATGTGCGTGGTGACGCAGTAGCGGGCATCATCGTTACCTTGGTCAATATCGTCGGCGGTTTATTGGTGGGCTTGCTGCAACACGATATGGGCTTTACCGACGCCTTGCAAAATTACACCTTGTTGGCCATTGGTGACGGTTTGGTGGCACAAATTCCTTCGCTGATTATTTCTACTGCAGCGGGTATCGTCGTGTCGCGCGTCGCTAGTGAGCACGACATCGGGGCGCAATTGGTGCAGCAATTATTTGCTAAGCCACAAGTATTAGCGATTACCGCCGCCATCATCGGCGGCATGGGCTTGATACCCGGCATGCCACATATCGCGTTTTTGTTCTTAGCAGGGGTGTTGGGCGGCGGCGCGTATTTATTGATGAAAAAACGCCGTCAACCTGAGCCAGAAGCGGCACCAGAAGCACCGCCACCAGCAACCGAATCGGAAGAAGCCAGTTGGCAAGATATCCAACCAGTCGATACCTTGGGTTTGGAAGTGGGCTATCGCTTAATTCCCTTGGTGGATAAAGCGCAGGGGGGCGAATTGCTGAAGCGGATCAAAGGTATCCGCAAGAAATTTGCACAAGAAGTGGGCTTTTTAGCGCCACCCGTCCATATCCGCGATAACTTGGAATTGAGGCCAGCAGCCTACCGCATCACGCTAAAAGGAGTGGAAATCGGTGCGGGCGAAGCGCATAACGGCCAATATCTGGCCATCAATCCCGGCATGGCCAGCGGTCATCTGCCTGGTGTCGCTACCACTGATCCGGCGTTTGGCTTACCTGCGATTTGGATCGATTCCCACCTGCGTGAACAAGCGCAAACGATGGGTTATACCGTGGTCGATGCCGGCACCGTAGTCGCAACCCATATGAATCACTTAATCACCACCCACGCGGCCGATTTGCTGGGACGGCAAGAAGTGCAATTATTGCTGGATCACTTGGCCAAAGAAGCGCCGAAATTGGTGGAAGACTTTGTGCCGCGTGTGGTATCGCTATCGACCTTGCAAAAAGTATTGCAAAACCTGCTCATCGAAGGCGTGCATATTCGAGACATGCATACCATCATTGAAACCTTGGCCGAGCATGCACCGATGATGCAAGATCCGAACGAGTTGACGGCATTGGTGCGCATCGCGCTGGGCCGGGCGATTGTGCAGCAATTGTTCCCACAAAGTAATGAGTTATCAGTGATGACGCTTGATAATCGCTTGGAACGCTTGCTGCTACAAGCAATGCAATCGTCGGGTACCGACGGTGCGGGCATCGAACCCGGTTTGGCCGATACCATCACCCAACAAGCAGGCAATGCAGCTGCCCAGCAAGAGCAAATGGGTTTGACGCCAGTGTTACTCGTGCCGGGGCCATTACGCGCCTTGCTCGCACGCTTCTTGCGCCGCGCGCTACCGCAATTGCGCGTACTATCCCATGCCGAAATTCCCGATTCAAAAACGATACGGGTGACGAGCTTGGTCGGTGCGCAATAAGGTGGGGGAAACGTTTCGCGACGAAAGCGGTAAAAAAACAGTTGTCTGCGCTACGAGGCGGGCAGTGTGCTAATAGATGGATAGAAGGCGCACATTGCCCGTTTGAGCTGCGCAACATAGGCCGATTGCACAGGCAAGGCTTGAATGTCGAT
>JACPVY010000366.1 GCA_016197345.1 Burkholderiales bacterium | reverse complement strand
AATGGCGGTCAATGCCTCCCTCACCTTGCAACGCCCCTTGCTAATCAAAGGCGAACCCGGCACTGGTAAAACCATGTTGGCGGAAGAAGTCGCGGCGGCGCTGAATATGCCGTTGATGCAATGGCATATCAAATCGACGACCAAGGCGCAGCAAGGTTTGTATGAATATGATGCGGTGTCGCGTTTGCGTGATTCGCAACTGGGCGACGACCGTGTGCATGATATTCACAACTACATCGTCAAAGGCGTGCTATGGCAAGCCTTCACCGCACCGGAACCCGTGGTGCTATTGATTGACGAAATCGACAAAGCCGACATCGAATTCCCGAACGATTTGCTGCGCGAGCTTGATCGCATGGAGTTTTACGTCCTTGATCCCGCCGCTACATGGCGCTTTGCTGAAAAACGAACAAGATATCAACCTGTTTGAGCGCATCATGTTTATGTCGCGCAATAATCGTTAAGCGAGGCAAAACATGACATTTTGCGCCCCCGTCACCTTAGAAGGTCAACACGTCAGGCTAGAGCCGCTGGCGGCTGAGCACCACGACGAATTAGTCGACGCCGTCAAAGATGGCGAGCTATGGCAATTGTGGTACACCACCATTCCCTCCCCCGAGCAAATGCGGGCCGAAATCGCGCGTCGCCTAGATTTGCGCGCGCGTGGCAGTATGTTGCCGTTTGTCATTCGCCGCCTCGATACTGGTGCGCTATGTGGCATGACGACGTATATGAACGTCGAAGAAAAATATCGCCGGGTCGAAATCGGCTCGACGTGGATGGCCGCTAGCGCCCAACGCACCGCCATCAATAGCGAAGCGAAATTGCTATTGCTGAGCTATGCCTTTGAAGCCTTGCGCTGCATCGTCGTCGAATTTCATACCAATTTCATGAATATGCAGTCGCGCGCGGCGATTGCGCGCTTGGGCGCGAAGCAAGACGGCATTTTGCGCAATAACGGCATTACCCCCGGCGGCCAATATCGCGATACGGTGGTGTTTTCCATCATCGAATCAGAATGGGCAACCGTGAAGCAACATCTGCAATACAAGCTAGCGCGCCACGGCAATAGCCCCGCTAACGCAACCTGAGGCGAACATCGTGCTGATCGACTTTTTCTTCACACTCAAAGACGCCAAAATTCCGGTGTCGATCAAGGAATTTCTATGCTTGCTAGAGGCATTAGAAAAGAATGTGATCGGCCAATCGCTGGATGATTTTTATTATCTGGCGCGTTTGACGATGGTCAAAGATGAAGCCCATTTCGATAAATTCGACCAGGCTTTTTCCCTGTATTTCAAAGGCTTACAAGCCATCAATACCGCTACACCCGAAGTGGCGATGGAGTGGCTATTGAAGCGTTTGGAAAAAGAATTGTCGCCAGAGGAAAAAGCCAAGATCGAGAAAATGGGCTATGACAATCTCTTTAAACGCCTAGAAGATACGCATCGGCGGCAAAAGCAGCCAGCGCACCGCCGTCAAAGTGTGGGAAAACCGCGCTTACCGCGATTACGATGATCAGCGCGAATTAGGGACACGTAATATCAAAGTTGCGCTACGCCGCCTGCGCCGCTTTGCGCGCGAAGGCGTGGAAGAAGAATTAGCATTGGACGCGACCATCCGCGCCACCGCTAATAACGCTGGCTATCTCGATCTGAAAATGCAGCCAGAGCGCCGCAATAAAATCAAAGTATTGATGCTATACGACGTAGGCGGCTCGATGGACGATCATATCGCCCAAGTCGAAGAATTGTTTTCGGCAGCGAAAACGGAATTCAAAAATATGGAGTTTTATTACTTCCATAATTGCGTCTATGACTATCTGTGGAAAAACAATCGCCGTCGCCATGCTGAGCGTTTTCCGACATGGGACATCCTGCATAAATACAATCCCGATACCAAGCTGATTTTTGTTGGCGACGCCACCATGAGCCCGTATGAGATTTTGCAGCCGGGCGGCTCGGTCGAATACAACAACCCCGAAGCGGGCGCGGTGTGGTTGCAGCGCTTCACGTCCACCTTTAGCAAATTCGCTTGGCTCAATCCTGAACCAGAAGCGGTATGGCAGTATCGGCAATCGATTTCCATCATGCGGCAATTGATGAATGACAGAATGTTTCCGCTAACGATGGATGGCTTAGAGCGGGCGATGCGGACGCTATCAAAATAGCGCTACCAAGCACCATTTTTTGAGAATCTGGATCGTTTCAAAAGCCGCTATGAATACGATAAGCGCCGCGAGACTTGCCCGGTCGTGGGCCATATTTGGGTGAACGAACCGTTCGCAGTACAAGATCAAGCGATATATCTGCTAGTGCGGCAATGGGTGCAAGATGCGTTTCCATGGCCTGCGGTAGTTTGGCCGGGGCGGCAATATTCGTGGGAAGAATGGCAAACACTAGCGCAGGCCAGCGCTTAATACACGCTAGCAGGTGTGCGACGCCGCCCCAAAGAAAGCATTGGGGCGCATCGTTAACAACTGAGGACTTTGAAAAGCGCTAGCGAACGGCGCAGAAATGCGTTTTTTCGCGCTTCCCATTCGCATTCGCGATCAATGCACACCATCATTTCCCCGGCACCGCCTGCTTTGCCTTTTGCACAGCTTCATCAAGCAGTCCCTTGGCTTTATCCACAGTTTTGCCAAGTTGTTGATTGATTTGGTTTTCGGCATAGGCTTCCATCACTGCATATTTACTTGAGCTTTGTTTCAGCGCTTCCCACACCATTAGCGCGAGTAGCTTGGCGGCGAAGCCTGTGCTATCGACATTGCCTGTTTTCGCTTCAATGACGGCGATGTGTTCACGCAAAGCCTCGCGAAATTTGGGCGGTGTACTCGGGTCTTCGGTCACGCGTTTCAGGCTACGGGTGGCTTCGGCAAAATTGCCTTGCTTCACCTGTATCGCGGAGAGCGCAACAGCGCTAATCCAAGGCTTTTTCCACATCAGCGCAATAGCATCAACATGCAGCCGCGCACGGTCCATATCGCCGCTCTTGAAGGCACTGATCACCATCAAAATATGAAACACCGCGATTTTCTCTTGCGAATCCTTGCCATCAATCTTGGCTGGCAATAATTTCATTGCCTTATCATTTTCACTAGCGGCTAAATTCGGCCATTTCTCATGCTGAAAAATCACCGACCGTATTGTGCCTGCGCCGGATTTCATCAACTGCGGGCATTTGCCATCGCTAACGATATCGGTCTCCGCCAAAGCCACCGTATTTTTCTCAGCAGTGACCGCGCTATAGGCCAATAACAAACGCGCAACGCACACTTCTTCTTCGCTAAAACTATGATGTGGCACACCCGCATCTGGCTTGATCTCACCCGCCAAGATCAAACTTTTTTCCAAGGTGTTTAAGCCTATGCGCATGCCATTTTCTGACAGCAAACGATATTGGCTATACACCACGCTACTGCGCATCTCGGCGAGTTGTTGCTCTTCGGATTTTTCGCCGCAGGCGCTGACGAGGGTAGTGAGAAGGATCGCGACAGCGGGTCGAGCAAATTTTAGGCGCGCAATCATGTGGGGCTTTCGAGAATTGAAAATGTCAGCAATTATATACAGGCAATGTATTTAATGAAAAGCAATACCGTGCTCGGCGGCAATGGAATTGCTGCTTTGATCAAGCTTTCAATGGCAAAAGTATGAACTACCGCAAAAGGCAATTTCTCTTCACTTCCCCATAATTTTTAAGCTAGGAAATCGGAATTCTCTTTCACTGATGCTATCATCCCAAGCGCTTCGCTTTGGACTCGACCTTGTCGAAGATTACCTGCAATAAATACTGCCATGCGCAGTTCCTCCCTCATTACCCGCGCAATTTTGCTGCAATGGCAAAAAGTCGCATTTCTCGCTTAAATTTCCAAATGAATATGAATGTCAAAACCAGTATTTCCACGTTACTTCTATGCTTCGCGCTAACTGATTTGCATGCAGCGACTTATCCCAAGCCAATTGTTTTCATTAACAAATCGACCCAAAATGGCGTACGCCCTCCTCTAAAAACCGATTTTGGCGCAGGTCAAGTGAATGGCCGTTGGTTGATTCCTTACCATATCAATTTCCAGCAATTACCAAGCGGCATTAGCAGCCAAGCATTTCAGGCCGCAGTCGCTAAAGCCGCTACTCGCTGGGAACAAGTCTGCAATATCAAATTTGATTATCGAGGCTCCACGACTTTCCCTGCACTTACCAACATTTCGCAAGCTACAGGCCGCACCTTTGCTTTCAATACACTGATCGCCATGGATAGCACGAACATTATTTCTGGCAATGTGAGTGAAATCGTGGTCAACAACGTCGGTAGCTATGATCCGACGGATGCTTTCGATGATATGGCGATCAGCACCCCTTACTATGATCTGGATAAATTTTCGGTTGCGAAAAATCCCGCCAGTGACCAGATGCATTCACTTACCAATATGTTGACGCATGCACTGGGTCATATGATTGCATTGAGCGATGTTGCACCTGACAGAGAAAAGACCCGTGGCAATCCAGAAACCCAGAAATATTACACGGCGATGATGACCCGCGATGGTGACGCCGTATTTCCAGGTCAAAACTCGCGTTTGAAACTATATTCGGCAACGATACGCGGTGCCGATGTCGAAGGTTGTGAATCAATCTACGGTAAATTGGCAGATCAAGATTCCCGCGACATTAACCGCGCCTTGAATTATTTGGAAGGTGAAGATACTCACTGGGCTAGCATTGGTTATCGTCCCGGCGAAATTACCCAATACACGACTTTTTCTGGCAAAAATTTGGCTTTCCGCTATTACCCAGAAACGAAAACCTATGTTGGAATTTCCACCAATGAATCGCCACGTAAAGTGTATATGATTCAAAACGGCTCTAGCCAATTGACAGAGATTGCGACTTACCAATCCATTTTGAATGCTGCAAATGCCAATACTAATGAATATGGCGTGCGCAATTACTAAGCATTCCGTTTTACGCTAGCATCGAAGCCCTATCTAGCGGCGGCACTCTCTGCATGGTAAATCGTCAGCCACGCAGAGAGACGAAAATGTTGCCCGCCCGCGCACCTACCCCACCACAAACTCCAACAATTCCACCGGATTTTCCACAAACGACTGTCCCGGACTAATCACCCCGCGCCCTTGCAATACCATTTCGTGGCGTGAAATATGGTGGACTTGGCCATCGTGCT
>JACPVY010000355.1 GCA_016197345.1 Burkholderiales bacterium | reverse complement strand
TCAATTCCTTGCCGTTTATCGGTTTTTTTCCACGCAATTTAGTGCGCCCTAAGCACAAGCTCGCCAAAATTTCCATTGGCGAAATCGAAATGCCTAAGACACAACTGCGCATCCAATTTGGCATGTTGCTGACCGAGGAATTTGCCGGTGATGGCAGTGATAAAAACCTAGGTGGCACCAAACGCCGTCTCCTAAAAGAAAGTGAGGCGGAGAAGTTTCCAGATGGAGATATACGCCCCGTTCTAGCAATCCGAAATGATCAAACTGATCTGGAATATATCTATTTAACCCGGGCCAACACACGCCAGATCAGCTTACGAAAAGCGCACTATTCTTGTGCCTTTATTCCAACTGGCTTTGTCTCGATGGATGAATTAGCAGCGATTTGGGATCGCATTGGTTTGACTGAGGACAAAGGCATTATTCATGCAGCGATGAAGTTGATTGCACCGGAATTTGAAGAATTGATGTTCGTCAAAAAACCGGGCAAAGCGATCGTCCACCTGCAAGAAATTGAACGCACGGCTATCGTCAAACTGGCAGAACTTGAATATCCGATTCCGATCAATAGCATGGGCGATGGCATGTCCCGCATTTTGCAATTAAGCTTGAAAATGTTCGCTGCTAAAGGCGGATTTTTATTGATCGACGAATTTGAAAACGGTTTGCATTACAGCGTGCAAGAAAAAGTGTGGGAAATGGTGTTTGCAATGGCGGAGAAGCTAAATATGCAAGTCTTTGCCACTACTCATAGCTGGGATTGCGTCGAGAGCTTTGCCAAAGTTGCGCGCAATCGCCCGCAAGACGATGGCATGTTGCTTCGCGTAGGGCGCAGCAGGCGCACCAGCGACAATGGCAAAATCACCTCGACCGTGTTAAATGGCCAGCAATTGTTTGACTTGACGCAAGCTGACATGGAGGTGCGCTAATGCCCACCTCAAGCAAAAAGCTGCTGTTGGTCGAAGGTGAGAACGATAGATTGTTTTACCAGATTTGCTGCGATCGTTTTGCAAAATTGCGCGATATTGAGGTTGGCCCACCAAGCCGCTATATGCATTGGAAAGATGGCGAAAAGCCAGACGGTAAAAACAATGCCATCGACTTATTTTTGACCGAAGTGTCGCGCTTAGCGCAAGATGTTGGGCGTAGCCATTTGGCACTGGTTGTCGATGCCGATTCGCCTGCAACTGATGGCTTAGGTTTTCGCAAGACATGGGAAAAAATTACGCCAACGCTAGAGAAAGCAGGCTATACCATTCCGCCCTACCCCAATAAAAGCAATAGCGGCACGATATTTCAGCACAACGATGGTTTGCCTGCGATTGGGCTATGGGTAATGCCAGACAACTTTAACAAAGGTTTTTTAGAAGATTTCGTTAAAAAAACCCTCAAAGCTGAGGAAAAATCTTTATTTAGCCATGCAGCCACCACAGTGAGCGCCTTGCAAAATCCCAAATTCAAACAACATCATCTTAGTAAGGCCGAAGTGGCAACCTATATGGCGTGGCAAGAAACGCCCGGCCAAGGCTTGCATGGCGCTTTGGGTGCCAAGTTATTGCAATTTGACAAAGGGGTAGGAAACAATTTTATTGTCTGGCTACAGCAATGCTTTCGTTAAAGGGAACCTCGAAAGTTAGCATCACACACCATTTTCGTGTTTTGATTAACCCCAAGCCTATCAAGCGATAGACCTAGGGCAAAAACAACAACAAGCTAGCTTATTGCACCATTAAACTCACCTCATCCAAGAAAAACGACGTTTGATTTTGCGCGTCTTCCGTCATTTTGAAATTCACTCGCACCGTTTTTCCTTTATAGGCCGACAAGTCAAGGCTATATGGCTGGTAGCCAGCACTGGCTTGCAGATTGGAATAGGTCGCCGCCGTCCCCAACACCGTGCCGCTACTGCTGAGAATCTGCACTACCAGCTTGTCACGCGCGGTGCTTGCCGTTTCTGCGGTGGCGATGCGTAGATAAAAACGGAGTTGGGCACTGCTGACGCTAGTGGGGATGGTAATTTGCTGGTACAGGTTTTCCGTCGCGGTTTTGCCATAGCCACCGAACCAAGCCATTTGTTTGCCTTTGTAGGCGGCATGACCATAACTGCTAAAGTCGCCTACCGTCGCGGTGCTACCTTGCCATGGACTACTACCATTTTCAAAGCCACCATTATTGATCAACTCCGTGCCTGTCGCTGCGTTCACCGTTAGCACTGCTTCGCTACTGGCAACACTACCCGCATCGTTGCTGACGAGTACGCTATAGCTACCTGCGTCGTTCAAGCTAGCCGCCGCTATTGCGAAATTGGCGTTGCTAGCATTGGCGAGGTTCGCGCCATTTTTGCGCCATTGATAGCGTAAGTTGCTACCGCTAGCGACCACCGCAAACGACACGGACTGGCCAGTTGTCACCGTCTGGTTTTGCGGTTGGCTGGTGATGACTGGGGCGCTAGGGGTGTCGGCGGGATTGACCGTCAACTGCGCTGCACTGCTGACTACAGTACCCGCCGGATTGCTGACTT
>JACPVY010000354.1 GCA_016197345.1 Burkholderiales bacterium | reverse complement strand
ATATCCTTTATAGCATCTTTAATATTCTCTCTGGCACCCTTCGTTTTCGGGTATTCCATCATCGCACCACCTTCACCACATGCTAAGGGATATTCAACAAAAGTCATATGACGATAAATTGCGCAACCAAGTCAATTGGTATAGCAGCCGCCCTGATTACATCCAACGCACCACCTCGCGCGCCACACGCTACCTGTACTACGTGGTGCAAGAATTAGAAAAACGTGGCATGCCCACCGAATTGGCTTTATTGCCTTTCATCGAATCGGCCTTCAACCCACAAGCATTTTCTAGCGCGCAAGCAGCAGGCATGTGGCAATTCATTCCATCGACGGGGCGCGATTACAACCTCAAGCAAAATATGTTCAACGATGACAGACGCTCGGTGCTCGCTTCGACTGATGCGGCGTTGACTTATCTGCAACGTTTGTATGGGATGTTTGGTGATTGGCAATTAGCGCTAGCAGCCTACAACTGGGGCGAAGGAAATGTCTCCAAGCTGGTGCGGCGCAATCAACTCAATGGCCGTCCGACCGATTACAACAGCATGTCGGCTATGATGCCAGTCGAAACCCGCAACTATGTGCCGAAGTTGCAAGCAGTGAAAAACATCATCGCCCATCCAGAGCAATACAATATCGCACTGCCGCGCTTGGATAATCAGCCGTATTTCACCACCGTCGGCAAAACCCGCGATATCGACGTCAAGTTAGCGGCGCAGCTAGCAGAAATGCCGATGGATGAATTTAAGGCATTGAATCCGCAATACAACCGCCCCGTGATCATAGGCAGCGAAAAAACCGAATTGCTACTGCCCAAAGAAAACGCGGACAAATTCAAGATCAATCTCGCGCAATGGGGACGCACCCTATCTTCGTGGACCACGCATACCATCACCAATGCGCGGGAAAAAATCGAAACGCTAGCAGCGAAGTTTTCCACCACGCCAGAAGTGATACGCGAAGCCAATAACATCCCACCGAAAATGCGTTTGCGTGCTGGCTCCACCATTTTGGTGCCGAAAGCCGAAACGGCGCAGGACAACAATATCACCGCCGAAGTGGCTGACAACGCCAAGATGATGATAGAGCCAGATGTTGCCGATACCCGCAAAGTCATGTTTAAAGTGGGCAAGCGCGACAATTTAGCCTCGATCGCTTCGCGCTATAAGGTTTCCGTAGCAGATATCAAAATGTGGAATGGCTTGCAGCGCGACCAGCTCAGCAATGGCCAACGCTTACAACTGCAAGTGCCAGTGCTGGCTAAACATCATGCTAGCCACAATACACGCCATGCCGCGAATAACAAACAACACAGCCGCCCAACCGTATTGGCGCATGCAGGCAAGCACAAGCGTCGCGTTTGAAGATAGTTTGACGAAATCCCAGCAACAGTTTTCGCACTGATGCTTAAGCACAAGGCCCGGCACTGCCGGGCCTTTGCAATTGCGCGCAAGCAAGCCCTTATCCACGTGCTGCAACGCAGTTGCACAACTTGCACTTAGCCCCTACAATCTCGCACGCGCAAAACAGCAGGGCAGCGTGTAGCACCCTTCCACCCCAACCACGATGGCGGCCTCGCGCCGTATCGAAAGCATCTGGAGTTAATGATGGCGTTCTTGCAAGGCAAAAAAATCCTGATTACGGGACTCTTATCAAACCGTTCGATTGCATATGGCATCGCCAAAGCTTGCAAACGTGAGGGGGCTGAACTCGCTTTTACCTATGTTGGCGAGCGCTTCAAAGACCGCATCAATGATTTCGCCAGCGAATTTGATAGCAAACTCGTGTTCGAATGCGATGTTTCTAGCGATGAGCAAATCAGCAAGTTGTTTGCCGATCTCGGCCAAAGCTGGAGCGAGCTTGATGGTTTGGTGCATTCAATTGGCTTTGCGCCACGCGAAGCGATTGCCGGCGACTTTTTGGAAGGCTTTTCGCGTGAAGGCTTCAAGATCGCCCACGATATTTCCGCTTACAGCTTTCCAGCGCTAGCTAAAGCAGCGGCACCTATGCTCTCTAGCACCGCCGCATTGCTGACCTTGACTTACCTCGGTTCCGAGCGCGCCATCCCGAATTACAACACCATGGGCCTAGCCAAAGCTTCGCTCGAAGCATCCGTCCGCTATCTGGCTGAATCGCTAGGCAAGCGTGGCATCCGCGTCAACGGCATTTCCGCTGGTCCGATCAAGACGCTGGCAGCGTCTGGCGTCAAAGACTTCGGCTCGTTATTGGGACACGTCGCCAAAATTTCGCCTTTGCGCCGCAACGTCACGATTGATGAAGTGGGCAATGTAGCCGCTTTCATGCTGTCTGATTTAGCGTCCGGCGTGACGGGTGAAATCACCTATGTCGATGCAGGTTTCTCGCATACGATGGGGATTGCGGGCGACGAATAAGAAAAATAGAAGCAATATCGCTGATCCAAGCAAAAATAGCTTAGCGATATTGCTTCAAATCAAAATATTCCCGTCAGAAGCAGTGCGTAAATAGGGAAAATGCTGTATAGTTCTGTTTGTGCGCTGCAATATTTCACAAATTGAAATATATAGCGCAATAAAAATGTTGTTTGTTGATACACACCAAGATCGCGCCGTTACCGCGCTGACAGGTTGAATCAACAAAGCATCGCAAGCTGCTTCCTCTGAAACAGGACACTTGCCAAGTAGCTACGCAAACCTGGGCGCGCCGCGCATAGAGTTGCCAACGAAGCCTCCCGCCTTTGGTGTCATCGCATGTCGAACCTGACACCGTTCCGGCGCAAAGCTTTTGTGCCGAAATTTCTTTTCAATTAAGTCATTTCGCTTTGGTTCGCGTTGCTTTTTTTGCGTGCGAGAAGCACGTTGATTTAAAACGAAAGAAAATAATGACTTTTGAAGCACTAGGCCTACACCCGTCCATCCTGAAAGCGTTGACCGAAGCCGGCTATAGCAAGCCAACTCCTGTACAAGAACAAGCCGTGCCAGCCGCTATTTCCGGCCGCGATTTGTTGGTCTCCTCGCAAACGGGCTCCGGCAAAACTGCCGCCTTCATGTTGCCCTCGTTGCACAAATTTGCATCACAAGAATCTGCTCCCGCAGCACGTACCCCGAATCAAGAACGCCAAGCCGCTGGCGCACGCGGTGAACGTCCACGTTTCAAACCTGCACAACCAAAAATGTTGGTCTTGACGCCAACCCGTGAATTGGCGTTGCAAGTCACCACCGCCACCGAAAAATATGGCTGCTTCATGCGCCGTGTAAAAGCGATCTCCATCCTCGGTGGTATGCCTTATCCAAAACAAATGCAATTGTTGTCGCGCAATCCAGAAATTCGTGCAACGCGTTCACTTTGTCGATGACCTGTCCCACAAAAATCGTTTGCTCGATCATTTGTTGCGTGACGTGTCCCTCGATCAAGCTGTTGTTTTCACCGCGACCAAACGCGATGCCGACACGATTGCTGATCGCTTGAATATCGCTGGTTTTTCCGCAGCGGCGTTGCATGGCGACATGCACCAAGGCGCGCGTAACCGTACGCTAGATGGCATGCGTCGCGGCCAAGTGAAAGTGCTGGTCGCAACCGACGTCGCAGCACGCGGCATCGACGTCCCAACCATCACCCACGTCTTCAATTACGATTTGCCGAAATTCCCAGAAGACTACGTGCATCGTATTGGCCGTACCGGTCGTGCAGGTCGCAATGGCTTGGCGATTTCGCTGGTGAACCATAGCGAAGGCATGAACGTGAAACGCATCGAACGCTTCACCAAGCAATTGATCCCGGTCGATGTGATCGAGGGTTTTGAGCCGAAAAAATCGGCTGTGCCTAGCCGCTCGACCGCTCGTCCGGGCTGGAAACCAGGTGATGCACGTCGCCCTGGTGGCAGCAAACCAGGTCAACGCAGCTTTAGCAAACCAAGCGCACCGCGCGAAGGTTCGCCGTACAATAAACCGAGCGAAGGCGCACCGCGTCGCCCAGCTTATCGCGGCGAACGCTAAGCTTCACGCGATAGTCCATTAAGCCTCGCAACGGGCTTACAAAAAAACCACGGCAATTGTCGTGGTTTTTTTACGCCCGCCTAGAAGCCGGACAATCATGCATGCCAGCATCTAGCATCGCACTTACCATAAAATCCCCGCCAACCACGTGCCCTCACGCTCCGCAATCAACGGGTAACTGGCTTGATGAAGCCTCTCGCTTCATCATAAATTGGTTTGTGAATGGAATTGATCAATATGCCGACCTCAAGTTGAGTGTGGCGGGAGAAATAGGGACAGTCCCTACAGGCTTTTTTGCGTTAAGAGAGCGCACGGGAAGTGCTTGAAAGCATAGTAGTACATGGCGAGCCTACGCCTAACTGACAAAGTTAACAGTTGACGCTCAGGCGCTGCCAAGGCGGTTGCGAAAAGCACTCTACGCCACCAGCAAAAAACAGCCAAATAAAAAATTTAGGGCTGGGGCGCGCCAAACAGTAGCCAAACAGCCATTTTTCGCCCATCATAGCCGTAAATCTGGCAAGCCCTTGCCACCAGTCTTCGCGCTGGCTTCAATGACGATGAGCCCAAGCCCGCTTATGAATGCAGTGCTACCACCAGCCCGTTTTCCCACTTGGCGCGACCAGCATTATTTGCTGATCGACGATACCCAAGGCATGCGGCAATTGCTACGCGAAAGCCTGCGTGGGCTCGGTGCGCGTTATGTCGATCAGGCGAGCAGTGGTGGCGAAGCAATCGCGATGCTCGCGCAAACTCGTTATGACGTGGTGCTATGCGACTACCACCTCGGCAAAGGCAAAAATGGCCAGCAGGTGCTGGAAGAAGCAAAGTTTCGCGAACTGATCTTACCTACCACGGTGTGGATGATGGTTTCAGCCGAAAAAACCACAGAAGTCGTGATGGGCACCGCCGAACTCCACCCCGATGCTTATCTACTCAAACCCATTACCGAAGGCGTACTCCTTTCACGCCTGCATAAGGTATGGAATAAAAAGCAAGTATTCCGCCCAATCGACCACGCTTATCAACAGCGCGATTTCCTCAAAGCGGCTACGCTATGCGATCACCAAATTGAACACAATCGTGAACACGCATTAAATCTGCTGCGGATGAAAGCAGATTTATTGCTCAAATGCGGGCGGCAAGAGGAAGCGAAAGAAGTCTATGAACGGGTCTTAGCGACCAAAAATTTTTCTTGGGCGGTGGCAGGGATTGCCAAAATACGCCTGCAAAATGGCGAACCTGAAGCCGCGCGTCACATGTTGACCGAGGTCATCAACGGCAATCGTTTTTTTATGGAAGCCTATGATCATCTCGCCCAAGCTTACCAAACGATGGGGCAGTTTGAAGAAGCGGCCGCGGTGCTTGAGCGAGCGGCGAATCTTTCCCCGAATTCGGTGGTGCGGCAACGTAGCTTAGGAGAGCTATGTCTAAAACTAGGCAAAATGGCGACAGCAGAAAAGGCCTTTCGCAAATGCCTCGCACTAGGCGAACATTCCGTGATGAAAAATGCTGACGCTTACCTTGGCCTTGCCCGTGTCTGCGGCATCAAAAATGAAACTGAAGAAGCGATGGCATTGCTGACGCAAGTGCAGCGTGAGTTCTCGCACGAGCACATCCGCCTGCGTAGCAAAATCACCGAAGGCATGGTCCATCACGAATCCGGCGATTATCTACGCGCCCGCAAATCTGGCGATGAATTAGACTCGATGTTAAGGCTAACGCCATCACGTCCACCGGCAGCGATTTGTTTAGATATGGCACGCCTCTTGTTAGCCGTTGGCGTGAAAGAAGCATCCGTCGATCTCTTAACAGAATTAGCGCGCAACAACCACGACAACACGCAATTGCTAGCTGAAATCAAACAAGTCTTTGAAAAAGCGAAAATGGCGGCGGAAGGCAATAACATCATTAGCCAATCCTGCGACGAAGCGGCCGATATGATGAATCGCGGCGTGTTACTGTGGAAAACTGGGCGTCTGCAAGAAGCTGTGAATTGGATGCGCACCACGGTGAAAGCGCTACCGAATAATCAACGGGTGTTATTTAACTGTGCGCAAATTATTATTAACTGCATAGAAAAGCACGGCTATGATGCCGCCCTTGCCGAAGAAGCCCGCACTGCATTGCTGCATGTCGAGCAACTCAATCCCGGTCAACCGCGCTTTGCCAGTATGATGGCGACCTTAAACGAAATGGCGCAAATTCATCGCGCCATGCAAAACGCTTGAGGCAAATTAGCAGCACGATGCGCCCAAACGCAACGGGCTACAGCGCAATGCCATAGCCCGTCAAAACATCTTTATCCGCGTGGATAATTACTTGGTAAAGTTCGCCAACACACTCAGATTCGAGTAAGCGGCATAGCTATAAACACCGATATAGTATTTGCCCGCTGCTGGTGAGCTGATGGAGCATGATTCAATACTGCTAGGGCCATCCGATTTGCATTTGTAGGCCGTCTTGCTAGGATGGCTACCGGCGGCAACGAACATATCTGCATCACCGCTATTACCGTTGATATAGAAACTAGCGTAAGACATGCCACTTGGCACATCGATCACATAATACTTCCAGCTCCCCGTCGCACCAGTTTGCCCACCCAACCACACGTTGCTAGACAATACGGGATCCGTGCTAGGTGGTGTACCGCCACCTGAGAGTGTCCCCTTCATCGCGTAATAACCAAGCGAGGAATAATTAGAGAAGCCATTTTTCGGTGTACCTTCCGCACCGCCCTTAATCACCAACTTGTAACTACCTGCGCCCAAGGCCAGATTGACGAATTCAGCCGAACGATTCACTGGCAAATTGCTATGTGCCACCACATTATTATTGGCGTCATAAATCGTCGCATCGACGTCCAGCATGCGCAAATATTCGATTGGATCGATGCGCAGATTAAGGGTGCTATTGCCAGTCGTGCTAAAGGTGAAGGTGTCGCTATCGGTATTGCGAGCGATCTGTCCCCAATTGGTTTTCGGATCGATACTGCCGCCACTCCCTAAGCTTAATGCACGCGTGGTCGGGATATCATCATCCGCATACGGCACATTTTCATCGCTATTCATGATATTCAAATCATCTTCGAAATTGGTGGCAGTGTTGTACTCGCCTTTACTCCAAGTGAAGAGTTGATTTGCCCAGCTCCCACCCATCCAGTAGTTGCCCATAATCGGCCCCCACTGATAGGCTGCGATGCCTTCAAAATATTCGCCACCTGTGCCGCCATGGTCATGGTTCATCCCCATTTCATGGCCGATTTCATGCGCTGCGGTCATGCCGATACCGTAACCATAATCCCAACCGCTAGATGGATTACGATACAAGGTGCCCGCAGCAGTTGAGCCAAAGGCATGGATAGGCGCAAAGGAGCGGCCATCTTGGTTGACAAAATTGATAATACCGGTGCGCAGTGGATTAGCTGCACGCGCTGCATCATAAACGGCGCGGTTGGTGGTGACGTTGAGCTTCAAGAAAGAATACTGATCCGACACCGATTGCCACACGCGGAACATATTTTCTTTGGTCACGCCATTCAATGGCGTGCTGCCATTCATCACCGCAGTCGTGTTCAAATAAAACACATACGGGCTGCCTGGCTTACTTTCCAACTTGGTGACATCTTCATTATTGTAAGGCCCAATATGCGGCGCCTGGCGTTGCGCCATCGCCGAATAAGTCGGGTGAGCGACCGCTAACAGATTTTTCGGTGGCGTATTGCTCTTGATAAAAGCTTCATCCAAATCAGGATAAATTTTGGTGAACTTGACTTCATTGATCCACACCACGCCTTTGGCGTCGGTGGTGTATTCAAATGCCTTTTTGCTATCGTGCAAAGCTAAATAGCCATGCAATTTCTTGTTCGTTCCTTTTAAAACAAACAAGGAATTTTTTGAATCAATTGCGTTACCAGTAATCGATAATTTACCATCTTTATAATAAAAATCCTTTATTTCAGTACCAATCGTGGTACCAGCAAAGGACCGCACGAATTTCGAATGCGGATTGGCATTTTGATTCACAAAGCCATTGATAACGGACTCAACCGAGCCGACTTCGACCGCCTTCGATGACGATAAAAGCTGTTCTTGTTGCTCTTGAGAAAAAGCTGGCATGTGGATGGCGAAGGCGGTTGCGAGCGCCAACGGCAGTAATTTGACCTGTCTCATATTTTTCCTAGTATAAATTGTTTTGATTGATTGAATTTAATGCAACATAAATCATTTGCGGCGTGATTTTATGTTGAAATGACAATTTTTGCAAATTTATCTATCTTGACGAATTTTGCAATATTTCCAGGTGTGGACCACGCTACTTCGCTAGCAAAAAAACAACGTGGTAGACGCATCCTGCCATAAGATTTTGGCATTGAAAAGCCCCTAGCATGCCGAATTTGATATGCATGAATATGATATTGTGCGACGCGGAAAAATATTTCGAAGATGAAACTTCTAGTGAAAGTGCCCCACACCGCCAAATTGCCAAAATTTTATTTTTTGAGCATTAAAAATAATGCAATTAAATTCTGCAATATCCATTTTCGCGATGCCAGAAAAGCGATTTTATGGATGTAGCCCACCTGTCAAATGGTGCAGAAAATTTTTATTTGCTGGAAAAATTGGCACAAAGAGTGCAATATTGTTTTTCAAATTCAATAGATATTTCAGGCCCAAAAGAAACACCATTCCTACAAATATTTTGCGAAGGAACGGAGCCAATATGACACTTCGATTTACCACCAACTGGTTCAGGCGAACTTGGCCGACCTACCTCGCTCTTTGCTGCTCAATAGCACTGACAGCCTGCGGTAATAGCGAACGCCCCGCCCTCAATGCCAAACTCCCCGCGCCACTCAGTTGCACCGAATTAGCCCACTTTAGCATCCCCGCCAACGCCATCGGACTACCCACCTCAGGTGCGCAAGTTGATAGCACCGAGCAAATACCGGCGACAGGGGCAGAAGGGCAAGCACTCGCCGCCTACTGTAAAGTCATCGGCAGTATCTACCCGGTGGATGCGAACGCACCGCCGATCCGATTTCAACTCAACCTACCTAGCAATTGGAATCAGAAAACCATGATGTTTGGTGGTGGTGGTTTTAATGGTGTACTCGCGTCATTTCTCAACGTAGTGCATGGTGGTCCTACAGACAAACTCACGCCGCAAGGGCGTGGCTATGCGGTGTTTAGCAGCGATAGCGGGCACACGCTAAAACCGCCCTTCATTTATGGCCGCGATGCTTCATTTGCGACCAATGACGAAGCCTTGCGCAATTTCGCTTTTGAAGCGCTCAAAAAAACACGCGACGCAGTACAACCCATTTTGCAAGCGCACTACCGCGCACCTGTACAAAAGGCCTATTTCTTTGGCGGCTCGTCAGGCGGGCGGGAAGCGATGGTAGTGACGCAGCGCTGGCCGCAGGATTACGATGGCGTCATTGCCCTCTTTCCAGTATGGAATTTTTCTGAAATGGTTTTACAGCATGGCCGCATGTCGCGCGCCTTTGCAAAACCCAACGCCTATTTAAATCAAGTCCAGCGCAAATTACTGTATGACACCGCGCTAGCAAACTGCGATCAATTAGATGGTGTGGTTGATGGCATCATCAGCAATGTCAACGCCTGCAACCAGCAATTTGATCCAGATACGGCAAGCACGGATGGCCGCTTGAACGGTCCACCGTTACGCTGTGCAAGTGACGTCAGCAATAGCGATTCTTGCTTAAATGCCGCGCAAATTAGTGCATTAAAGACGATGGGAAGCGCGATCGATTTCAAATTTACGTTAGCCAGTGGCGAGACGCAATACCCCGGCTTTAATGTATGGGG
>JACPVY010000353.1 GCA_016197345.1 Burkholderiales bacterium | reverse complement strand
GTAATTAACAGCGCTAACAAGACCCCGATCAAGGACAGCGGCAACGACAGCATGATAGCAATCGGTTGCAAGAAGCTACCAAATTGCGACGCTAACACGAGATAAATGAAGATGATGGCGATGCCTAGCGCAGTGAGCGCAGAACTCATCATGTTTTTCATATCTTCGGCTTGGCCACCAACGTCAAAACGTATGCCTGCTGGCAATTCTTTTTCGATATCGGCAATCGCTTTATCAATTTCCTTATTCACATCACCCGATGGGCGACCTTCGATATTGGCGTAAATCGCGACCCGGCGTTGCAAGGCTTGACGCTTAATCACTTGCGGGCTGGTCGATGGAATGAACTGCACCACCTGCCGCAATGGCACCATAATCGGTTTGCCATCTGCATCGAGCTTGCCACTGGCGATAGACAACTGCTCAAGGTCTGTCACTTTTTGGCGGCCAGTTTTTGGCAATTGCACATTGACGTCGTAGTTTTGGCCATCTGGTGCCAACCAACGGCTACTCGTATCACCTGCAACCAAGGGCCGAACTGCTGCACCAATTTGTTGTGGTGACAGACCCAAATCGCTGGCAGCTTCATTATTGATCTTGATTACAGTCGCAGGGTTAGCGGCGGCTAAGCTGTATTCGAGATCGACCACACCTTTGATATTGCGCATCTTCGTCATCAGTTTTTGCGCAAAGCCATCAAGTTTGCTTTCGTCTTGGCCCAAGATCGCGATGAAGATAGGCTTATCTTGACCGACCGACATATCAATCCCGGCAATCGGCGCCAATTTTTCGCGGATCAGTTTTTCCAATTCTTTTTGGCTACGACGTTTTACTTTCGTGCGGTCTTGTAGCTTGAGGTTGACGCGTGCTGTATTGCGGCCATCAAAACCGACAGTGGTCGTGATGAATGCAATATCCTTAAATTGATGCAGCGCTTCTTCCACCTGGAAAATCTTGCTATTGGTATAGTCCAAGCTCGACCCAACTGGGGTTTTAAAGCTGAGCGTGATGTCGCCTTCATCGGTTTCTGGGAACATTTCGCCACCAATGATTGCAGTCAATGGCAACGAGCCGATAAACAAGACAAAGGCGATCAACAGCGTCGATTTACGCCAGCGCAAAGACCAACGCAGCACAACGTCATACACTCTATGCAACCATTCAATCGCACTTTCGACGCCATGCATCAGCTTGCCTAAGAACGGCAGGTCTTTGAAGCGGCCTTCGCTCGGAGCTGGCCAGACTGACGACAACATCGGATCTAGCGTGAAGCTGACGAATAAAGAGATCAATACCGCGACAGCGACAGTGACGCCAAATTGCAAGAAGAAGCGGCCAATCAAGCCTTCCATAAACGCAACAGGAATAAACACCGCAACAATCGCAAAGGTGGTGGCCATCACGGCCAGCCCGATTTCATTCGTGCCATCGCTTGCGGCTTGTTTATGGCTTTTGCCCATACCGAGGTGACGCATGATGTTTTCGCGCACCACAATCGCATCGTCAATCAGCAAACCAATCGAGAGCGACATTGCCATCAGCGTCAGCGTATTAATCGTGAAATTGAAAACCTTCAACGCGATAAAGCTGGCAATCACAGAAATCGGCAAGGTCAACCCGGTGATAATCGTCGAACGCCACGAATGTAAGAACAAGAAGACGATCAGCATCGTCAAGACGCCACCTTCTAAGATCATTTCTTTGACGTTATCGACTTGCTTTTGCACTTCCTGTGAACGCAAATTCATGATGTTGAGCTTGACATCGGTCGGCAATTCTTTCGCCATATCTTTGATGGCTTTTTCAATGCCATGACCGACTTCGGTAATGTTTGCGTCTTGCGATTTGCTCAGATCAAAGTTGATCGCAGGTTTGCCATTGATGCGTGAAATACTGGATTCTTCACGTTCACCATCGACGATGGTAGCCACTTGTTCCAATAAGATCGGGCCGTTTGCGCGGCGAGCAACAATGATTTTGCCAAAGCTGCGCACGTCTTTGATGCGGCCTTCGATCCGCACTAATTGTTCACGCGAACCATTGGCGAGATTGCCGGCGGGCATATTTTGGTTATAAATCGAAATCGCCCGCATCACTTCATCCACACCTACGCCTAGCGCAGCGAGTTGATCAGGACGCAAATTGATCGAGACTTGACGCGTGGTGACGCCATTCATACGCACTTCGCCAATCCCGGCAACGTTTTGTAGGCGCTTCGATACCAGTTGCTCAGCCAGATTCGATAAGTCGCGCAAGCTACGTGTCTCCGATGTCAGGGACAGGTTGCCGATGAAGGAACTATTTTCACCATCAGCGCGCGTAATTTGCGGGTCCTTGGCGTCTTTCGGAAAAGTGGGACGGACCAACGCTACTTTGTCGCGCAACTCTTGCACCGCACGATCCATATTGGTCGAGAGCGTAAATTCGATAAAAATCCCAGCGCGACCTTCCCACGAATTGCTACGAATTTTTTTGACGCCGGCGACGGTGTTGACGATATCTTCGACTGGTTTGGTGAGATCGTTTTCGACCTGCTCAGGGGACGCGCCTGGATAATTGATGAACACCGTAGCGAATGGGATATCCACATTCGGCATCGCTTCCACCCCGAGCCGATTATAGGAAAACAGCCCGAGCACCATAATGGCGACCATCACCATCGTCGCAAAGACGGGGTTATTGATGCTAACTTTTGTGATCCACATGGTTTAGCCCTTGTTTGCAGCAGCAGTCGCAACAGCTGGCGCTTTGTTTGCCAGTTTGACTTTGGTGCCGGGTTTGATCTGGTCGATCTGCGTCAACATCACATTGTCGCCTGCTTGCAAGCCATCATTGACTTCGACCAAGCCTTCATCGTCATTGCGCAAGCCTAGCGAGACCGGTTGCGCGACGATTTTGCCATCTTTGATTTTATAGACGATGTCTTTGCCTTTATCGCTACGTAAAGCGACTACGGGCAGCAATGGTTTTGGTTGGGATTTTTGCAGGGCGATACTGCCTTTGGCATACATGCCGCCCTTCAAACTGCCATCGTTATCGATTTGCACATAGACTAGCAAGGCGCGCGAACCAGCATCAGCATTTGGATTGATGCGCTCAACCTTGCCATTGAAGCTGCGATTGCTCAAGCCATCGACCTTGAAGCTGACGTCTTGGCCGATTTTCACGCTCGCAATGTCGGACGCAGGTACTTGCGCTTCTAGCGTCATTTGTTTCAAGCTGACGATGGTGTACATCGGCATATCTGGCGAAGCTTTATCACCGCTTTGCACATAGCGTTTGCTGACCACACCAGCAATCGGCGCCCGGATCACGCTATCGGCCAAGGCGATGCGCGCAATTTCGAGCTGCGCCTTGGCTGAGCGCACACTCGCTTGCGCTAGCTCTAGGCTGTTTTGCGTCGTATCGTAGGCGTTTTGGGAAATATAGTTTTGCTTGAGCAAAGCTTGGTTATTAGTATTGTTTTTCTGCGCTAAAGACAGGCGTGCTTGCGCTTCGTCTAGCGAGGCTTGCTGGGTAGCGACACGCGCCGCTAAATCAGCAGCATCGAGGCGCACCAGAATTTGACCAGCTTGCACTGCCACACCTTCTTGTACAGCGGCCTCTTGCACGGTGCCAGCCACCTTGGCTTTGACTGTTGCTTGTGCGCCCGGCACGATGCTGCCC
>JACPVY010000352.1 GCA_016197345.1 Burkholderiales bacterium | reverse complement strand
ACTTGAAATCGAGTAGTCAACTCAAGCGTTTCCTTCTCGCCATATTCGGGGGCGATTGTCCACAGCCTGAACGTTAAAGAGGAGAAACCGATGTCACAACCGACGACGACTATCCATTGATGGTGGATGTGCGTCATGCTTGGGTCAAAAATTATCTGCGGCCGCCCGTTGATAATACGAACTGGCGTTACTTGGATCTTGACGTCGCAGCGCGCGATAAGGCGAAAGCGAAATAAAGCGCAAACGGGGCTTAAGTTTGTCAAAGCGTGGTCGATAAGCTGTCAGATACGCGTTTTTGCGTCCATTCGCGGCAGGAGGATATATGAATCTCAGTAGCGTAGCCAATGCGGCTTCTAGTGTGGCTGAAGCTGGCTTGAAGCAAGAAGCGAGCTTTGCTGTGCTCAAGAAAGCGATGCAAATGGAAGGGGATAGCGCGGCGCAATTGTTGGAAGCCGCTAAACCCGCTAATTTGCCAGCGCATTTGGGCAATACAATCAATACCACGGCATAGGTTGGAATCAGCTTATTGTGAAACGCGCCCAAGTGGCGCATTTTGCTTGATGGATGCAGTTTCGTATTGTTTTTCCGTAGAGAACGATTTGCGATAAATACGAAAATATTCTGTAAATATCTGCAGTTCATCGTCAACAGAAACGAAACAGGCAGCGTTAAGGGCCTACGTAATCCCCCTTTACGGACAACACTCAAGGAACTATCATGAAAAAACTGATCGCCGCCCTCGTCGCCGCTACCTTCGCAATGGGTACGGCTTTCGCGCAAGCTTCCGCTCCTGCAGCTCCTGCTGCACCAGCCGCTGCTAGCGCACCTGCTGCTAAGCATCACAAAAAAGTACACAAAGCCAAGCATCACAAAAAACACAAGCATCACAAAAAAGCAGCAGCTAAGTAATTTTCAGCCAGGTTTTCCTGGTCAATAAAAATGGCGTTGAGTCCACAAGACTATCAACGCCATTTTTACGTTTACGCTAGGCATCAACGGCAAGTTGTTTCAATTAAAGCTATTTAGCCGTTCGTTACCGCTGCGATACGTTCTTGCAATTGCGCTAGCTTAGCGTAGCCATTTGTTAGCAAGGCTAATTGTTCTTGATGTTCCATCACCAAAGTGGGAAAACCACTGACCTTCCAGCGTTGCGTCTGCATGAAATGTTCCCGCGTTTCATTTTTGCATTGATCTGATTCCCAGAACGCGGCGAATTGTTCTTCGCTCACTTCCACTCCTTGCGCCCGTAAAGCAGCGCTGGTCACAGCGGCTAGTACATCTTTCTGCGTTACATTTTTACCTTCCGCATAGAACGCGGTTTGCAAGGCCGACAAAATCGCCATTTTGCCCGCTGCGTTGAGGTTTGGTGCCAAGTGCAGGGCGGCCACGACGGCGCGGCAACTTGGTTCTGTATCGTATTTGAAGCCGGGATGCTCTAAGCCATCGTGCACAAACGGTTGTTTGCTCGCTTGCGCGACTTGCTGCCAATGTTCGTGCAGGAAATGACGTAATTGGTCTGGTATCAATTCTTCTGTATATGGACGCAAACCACCGACAATGATATCGAGCTGTGCGTCAGGTGTGCTGGCAATCAGAGCTTGTAATTCAGGCGAAAAGCCATAGCACCAAGAGCACATTGGATCGGTAATATAAATAAAATGGGGCATAGTCGGCCTTTTATGAAAACGTAGCGGTAAGGGAGTCTCGTAGGTGTTGCGCGTTTCGAATTTCTATACCAGCTAGGCTGGTAGTGAATTGATGCATTGCGTAATGGACGTTGCTGCAAGGCATATTGGGTGCAGCAAAATAGAGGATGCAATTGTGCCATTAAAAAATGTAATTGGGGTGTATCCTGCTCGACAATTGCCTAGTAGAATGCACGAAAATGCAAAAAATCAAGGTAGATATTATTCCGCCAGTTGCAATTGTTAATTTTCACATTGTATGCATTTGATTTTTCCTGGGACGACTTCCTTCGTCTAAAATATTTCCGTGCTGAAATGAAATGCATTGAACATATAAAGCAATTTTATATGTGGAATGGAAGTGTATTTTGTTGGCGCGCAGCACGTAGCATGTAATACCTTCGCGCCAAATGTAGAAAGTCCATGCGTCTTAACGGACGTTTTACGAACTTGCCCGGTTAGGCGCAAGCAGTACTTGCCTCACTTCTTGTTTTTTAAATTTCATTTACTTATCAATAAAGGAATTCAATCTATGAACAAACGTCAAGTCTTGCTTGCTGCTGCTATCGCATCGCTGGCTATGGTAAATGTTGCACATGCGAATGAAGTAACAAGCATCTCGGACGTAGCAGTAGTTAGTCAAGCCAAAGAAGTATTGAATGCATGTAAAGGGACTACACACAGTTGCGCTGGTAGCGTTGTGCAAGAAGTGAGTGCTTCTTGCAAATCGCTTGCCAATGATTGTAGTGGCAAAACTGGTGTCGCTTCTTGTGGTGCATGGCTTGAATAATTGTAACGCGCGTAGCAAATGCTTCAAAATTTCAGCGACTGGCAGTATGCAGTCGCTGAAATTGTTTTTGGCGGGGTATTTTTGTTGTCGGCAAGAATATTTTCACTGGCTGAGAAATTTTCAAATTTTTGTGTAAGGAAGTTCGGGCCTCTTGCGACCAAGCATTATCCTCGTTATGTGCAGCTTGTTGGATTTTGGCAGAAATGCAGTTTTTTTTGCCGTTCGTAAGGTGGCAACATGTGAAACGGGTATATTTGAGGCTCGCTGAAAATATAGCGTGAGCGTAATTTTTCTACATTTAATTTGGAGGTTTACCATGAACAAACGTCAAGTTTTGCTGGCCGCTGCTGTCGCTTCTATGTGTTTGGCAAGTGTTGCTCCTGCGCAAGCAGCTGGTGATAAAGAAAAATGCTATGGCATTGCAAAAGCTGGTCAAAATGATTGCGCAGCACCTGACGGTTCGCATTCTTGCGCTGGTCAATCGAAAGCGGATAAAGCTCCTAACGAATGGAAATATGTCGCCAAAGGCACCTGCGAAAAAGAAGGCGGCAAAACCAAGCCAGCAGCTTCCAAATAATTGCCTACGACCAGTAGGGGATCTCGAAAAACCTACTGCGCGGGCATTTCTTGAGATTCTGAGCCTCGCTTCATTCTAGTCAAGCGAGGCTTTCCGTCCAATATTCGCCCCGCTCCTTACCGTTTTTTGAGGTTCCCAGCAGTTCACCACTATATGGGCATTATTGTCGCAGAGTGATGGGGCGCTTCGAATTCGCCTTAGCGCAGGTTGTTTGCGCAACGATGCGTGCTGCAACGAAAAATGCGCTGCCTCACCTCAATGCGTGCGATTGGCTCAATACGTGATGGTATTTCGGTGCCCTTGATGTGCGCTAGGTGATTCGCTAGATCGGGCGGCAAATAGCATTCAAAAGAATAAAGGATGATGGCAATGAATGATGTGCCAAGTGGGCGGCAATGGCCAGATTTAGGTTTTGGTGTGGCATTGAAGACGCGGCACTACCATCAGTTTTTACGTGAGCGTCCGCAAGTCGATTGGTTAGAGGTGCATACCGAAAACTATATCGGACGGGGTGGTTTTGATTTACACACGTTGCTCACCCTGCGTCGTGATTACCCTTTTAGTTTGCACGGTGTCGGTTTAGGGCTAGGGTCGGCGCAAGGATTTTCTGAACATCATTTAGCGCGTTTTGCCGATTTGGTGCGTCGCATTGAGCCAGCGCTCGTATCCGATCACCTGTGCTGGGGCGCCTTGCAGGATCGTAGCCTAAATGATCTCTTACCCCTTGGCTTTAACGCCAAATCTTTGCAAATCTTATCGGAACACATCGATCGCGCCCAACAAGTGATGGGGCGACAGATGCTGATTGAAAATGTCTCGGCCTATTTGCGTTTCCAAGATGATAGCTGGAGCGAAGCTGAATTTTTGGCCGAACTCGTCAAGCGTACCGGTTGTGGTGTTTTGTTGGACGTGAACAATCTCTACGTCAATCAATGCAATCATGGTGAAGACCCCTATGCTGCGATTGCCGCATTGCCAGTGGGCTGCGTTGGAGAAATTCACTTAGCTGGGCACACGCGCTTAGAAGACATCGTCATCGATGACCATGGCAGCGAAGTGATTCCCGAGGTGTGGGACATCTATCGCGCAGCAATTGCACGCTTCGGCAGAGTGGCGACGATGGTTGAGTGGGATACGAATGTGCCTGAACTTTCCGTCTTGCTAGGGCAGGCGCAATTGGCGCGGGAGCACACCAACACGGTGATTCCTTTAGCACCGGGTATTGAAATGCCAGTTGTACGCGAGGGCAAACAAGTCGATGTCGCGCTGTTGCAGCAAAACTTTGGCGCGGCCTTATTTGATCTGGATCGTTTGGATGGTGTGTTGCCGTTTTGTCGTAGTCCAGCCGATATCGTGACACGTCGCTTTCGCTTTTATCGCGGAAATTTGCGCGGCAACTGGGCGGCGGCGATGGGGAATGCCTACCCAATCCTGAAAAAGCTAGTGGGAGACGAGTTTTTTACCGGGCTAGTCAATGAATACGGACAGCGCTATCCCTCGTCTGACGCTAATTTGAATGTCTTTGGGGCGCAGTTCGATGAATTTTTGCGGGATTTCAAGCACGTCGTGCAATATCCATATTTCCCGGATGTTGCGCGCCTCGAGTGGGCGATGCACATGGCTTACTATGAAATCGACGTCGAGGCGGTGAGTATGCAACAGGTAGCAGCTTTAGCGCCCGAAGAATTAGATGCAAGTCGCTTTGACCTTAATCCTGTTTGCCGATTATTGTCTTTGCAATATGATGCTGCGGGCATTTGGCAAGCGCATCAGCATGACCCAGTGTTAGATTTCCCCGATCCATTGCAGCGTGACAATCATGTGCTGATAGTGCGCCCACAATGGCTAGCGCAGCCTTTGACGGTTAGCCATGCCGCCTACACCGCACTGAGCTTGATACAGCAGGGAAGTGCATTGGGTGACGCATTAGACGCGGCACTTGAGGTGGATGAGGAATTCCCGTTTATTGAACAATTGCAATTGTGGCTACAACAAAAGGTGTTGGTTCATTGCCAGTCCTAGCGCCCAGCCCCTTCGCGCCTAAACGCATTGCCGAAGCTTATTGCTCCCCCGAAGTTGACTTGTTGCACGCTGCACTAGCCAGCTAGGATCAAGCTTGTCTTTTTTATTCACCACAACCTGACGTTTGATTATGCAAAAAATTTTAAAAATACATCAATTGCTCACTAGCCTAGATCAGCTACTTGCAGGTTGGGGCGCAGATTTATTCGGTCTGGTTTTACGTTGCTATGT
>JACPVY010000351.1 GCA_016197345.1 Burkholderiales bacterium | reverse complement strand
GCAGATACGATACAGAAAAAAGCTGTCACCGACAAAACGCCGTTTATTGACGGTTTGTTGCAAAGCGGCACCATTGATGCTCGTTCTCTCGCCGCGTTTTGCTCTGAAACGTTTGGCTATCCGATGATAGATTTGACGGCAGTCAATCTGGCGATCCTGCCGCAAAAACTGATTGACGCTAAATTGATGCAGTCGCAGCGCGTGATTGCCCTTTCCAAGCGCGGCAACAAAATGTCGGTCGCCATTTCTGACCCGACTAATAGCCAAGCGATTGACCAAATCAAATTCCAGACCGAATCTACCGTCGAACCTGTGATTGTGCAGCACGACGTGTTGATGCAATTACTGGCAGCACTCAACAAAAGCGCCGAACAAAGCATTAGCGAATTGATCGGCGATGAGCAAGACATCAATTTCGGCGAGGATGATGAAAATCAACCCGCCGCAGGCTCTGGCGATGCTGCTGGTGCCAGCGATGTCGATGATGCTCCGATTGTTAAATTTTTGAATAAGATTCTGATGGATGCGATCAATATGGGCGCATCCGATATTCACTTTGAGCCGTTTGAAAAGTTTTACCGGATTAGGATGCGGGTTGACGGTGTTCTCAAAGAACATGCGCAACCGCCCGTCTCGATTCGCGACAAGCTCGTTTCGCGCATCAAAGTTCTCTCTAAATTAGATATCTCCGAAAAACGCGTGCCACAAGATGGCCGCTTAAAACTTGTTCTCTCCCCCGTCAAAGCCATCGATTTTCGTGTCAGCACGCTACCAACGCTGTTTGGCGAAAAAACCGTTATGCGTATTTTGGATGCAACCCAAGCGCAAATGGGGATTGACGCGCTGGGCTATGATCCTGATCAAAAAGCAACCCTGCTCGACGCCATTCAGCGCCCGTACGGCATGGTGCTCGTAACGGGCCCAACGGGTTCTGGTAAAACCGTCTCGCTCTATACTTGCTTAAACGTCATCAATAAACCGGGCATCAATATTTCCACCGCAGAAGATCCTGCTGAAATTAACTTACCCGGCGTCAACCAAGTCAACGTCAACGATAAAGCGGGCCTGACTTTTGCCGCTGCGTTGAAATCATTTTTGCGGCAAGATCCTGACGTCATCATGGTCGGTGAGATTCGCGATCTGGAAACCGCGGATATCGCCATTAAAGCGGCGCAAACTGGTCACATGGTGTTTTCCACCTTGCATACCAATGACGCGCCGTCAACCTTGGTGCGTCTGATGAACATGGGCGTTGCCGCTTTTAACATCGCCTCTTCTATCATCTTGATCACGGCGCAACGTCTAGCGCGGCGCCTATGCACTTGCAAAAAACCGGGTGAAGTTCTGCCAGAAATTTTACTGGCGGCCGGCTTTAATGAAGAAGACCTCGATGGTACTTGGGTGCCGTATGAACCAGTCGGTTGTGAACGCTGCAACGGTTCAGGCTATAAGGGCCGGGTCGGTATTTACCAAATCATGCCCATCACCGAAGCGATTGAAAAACTCATTCTGACCAATGGCACGGCAATGGATATTGCCAAGCAATCCGAATCAGAAGGCGTCAAGTCGCTACGCCAATCAGGCCTGATGAAAGTCAAGCAGGGTTTAACCAGCCTAGAAGAAGTACTAGGCTGCACCAACGAATAGGAGAAAAATAATGGCGACCTCGGCAAACAAGGCACCAGCCAATGCGAGTGTAAAAGAAGTCATCTTTTCTTGGGAGGGGAAAGATAAACAGGGCAAGAAAGTCAAAGGTGAATTACGTGCTGGCGGCGAAGCCATTGTTAACGTCACCCTGCGGCGGCAAGGCATTACCGTCACCAAGGTCAAAAAGAAAAGTTTCGCGAGCGGCCGGAAAATCACCGACAAAGATATCACCCTCTTCACGCGCCAATTGGCAACGATGATGAAATCGGGTGTGCCCTTGCTGCAATCGTTCGACATTGTGGGGAAAGGCCATGCCAATCCTTCCGTCGGTAAATTGATTCTTGATTTGCGCTCTGATATCGAAACAGGTACCAGCATGAGTCAAGCATTTCGCAAATATCCACTCTATTTCGACGCCTTATTTTGCAACCTAGTCGGCGCGGGTGAACAAGCAGGTATCTTGGAAGATTTGCTAACACGCTTAGCGATCTACAAAGAAAAAACACTCGCCATCAAAGCGAAAATTAAATCCGCTCTGTTTTACCCAGTGTCGATTTTGGCAGTGGCCTTCATCGTCACGGCCGTCATTATGATTTGGGTGGTGCCCGCGTTTAAAGACGTTTTCAAAAGCTTCGGTGCCGATTTACCAGCGCCAACGCTGTTCGTGATGTCAATTTCCGACTTCTTTGTCAAATATTGGTATTTGATTTTTGGCAGCCTATTTGCGGCGTTGTATATCTTTTTCCAGTCGTGGCAACGCTCAGTACAAATGCAACGCGTGATGGATCGCATCTTGCTACAACTGCCTATCTTTGGTGCGGTGATACGCAAAGCGACCATAGCCCGTTGGACACGCACGCTAGCAACCATGTTTTCAGCAGGTGTGCCTTTGGTCGAGGCGCTCGATTCGGTCGGTGGCGCATCCGGTAATGCCGTCTATGTGGATGCGACCCGCAAGATTCAAAATGAAGTCAGCACGGGGACTAGTTTGACGGTCGCCATGCAAAATGCCGACGTTTTCCCAACGATGGTGACGCAAATGGTTGCCATTGGTGAAGAATCGGGTGCACTCGATTCAATGCTAGGGAAAGTAGCGGATTTCTATGAAGAAGAGGTGGATGATGCTGTGGCCTCGCTGTCGTCATTGATGGAACCGATGATCATGGTGATTCTGGGTGGTTTGATTGGTGGCTTGGTGGTGGCGATGTATCTGCCAATCTTCAAACTCGGTTCGGTGATGTAACGATGGAATTATTCTTTTTCGCACCAGCAGCGAGCTGGCCGCCGACTTTGTTGGCGGCTTGCTTTGGGCTGATGATAGGGAGCTTTCTCAACGTCGTCATTTACCGGATACCGGAAATGATACGTCGTGAAAGCGAAAATGCCATCGCCGATTATCTTGAAAAAGATTTGCCCTATCCCGACGAGTTTAGCCTCATCACCCCGAACTCAACTTGCCCCAAGTGCGGGCATAAGATTCGGGCATGGGAAAACATTCCCGTGATCAGCTATTTGTTTTTGCGCGGTAAATGCTCTGCGTGCAAAACTCCCATTTCTTTGCGCTATCCCGCTATCGAATTACTCACAGGCATTGTTTCAGCTTGCTTGATTTGGCGTTTTGGTAGCGGCATTTATGGTTTGGCGACGCTGGTTTTTACGTATTTGCTTATTAGCATGACATTTATCGATCTTGACCATAAGCTGCTGCCAGATGATTTGAACTACCTATTGCTGTGGAGCGCGCTATTGGTCAATATTAACCACACCTTTTGCAGCTTGAATGATGCTGTCATCGGCGCTGCAGCGGGTTATATGGCTTTATATAGCGTCAATTTCATTTTTGCTAAATTATTTAAAAAACAAGGAATGGGCAATGGTGATTTTAAATTGCTCGCCGCGCTCGGCGCTTGGTTTGGCTGGATGGCTTTGCCACAAATTATTTTGATCGCCTCCGTCACGGGAATCCTTGGTTTTGGCCTGACCAGCATATTTGGCAAAAAAGCCGAAGGTGGCGAAATTCCATTTGGGCCATCGCTATCGCTTGCGGGGATTTTTGTCTTGCTATTTGGTCAACGCATTACCGAATGGACTTCATTCCTCCTCTCTAGCGGCGCCAATTAAAGCGCAGGCATTAGGGAAAGCACGAATGGAACAGTGGCCTCTCCCCCATCCTGCGCGCACACGCTGGGGCCGCTTGTCGATAGGCTTAACTGGCGGCATCGGTTGCGGCAAAAGTACGGTCGCCAATCTCTTTGCTGCACGCGGTGCCGCTATCATCGATACTGATCGCATAGCGCACTCCTTAACCGCGCCCGGCGGCGCCGCAATGCCACAGATCGCGGCGCAATTTGGCGATGCGTTTGTGCAAGACGATGGCGCCCTCAATCGCGCAAAGATGCGGGAACATGTCTTTGCCCAAGCCAGTGAAAAACGCCGCTTAGAAGCAATCTTGCATCCTATGATTAGTGCCCGTTGTGCCGAGGAAGCGTTGGCTGCCAAGGGGAGTTATCTGATCTTTGATGTGCCACTTCTGGCCCAATCAAGCCACTGGCAACAGAATGTAGAACGCATACTCGTCGTTGATTGCCCGGTTGAAGTGCAGCTAGCGCGGGTTATGTCGCGCAATAATTTATCAGAGCAACAAGTTTTAGCCATTATCGCTAGCCAAGCGCCGCGCGCCACTCGCTTAGAATTAGCCGATGACGTGATCGATAACCAAGGCGATATCACGCTCTTAACAGCGCAAGTCGAACGCCTGCATCAAGAATATCTGCGTTTAGCAATGCTTTAATGCAGGCAATTAATCGGTAATTCCTGCCTTATTTAGTAAGCGCTACACCACTATGCCGTGCGCCACCCTCCTATTTGCAAAAAATAAGCAATTTTTTAGGTATACGCCTG
>JACPVY010000350.1:4910-10008 GCA_016197345.1 Burkholderiales bacterium | reverse complement strand
GATGTGCAAAAATTTTGCAGCAAGCTTGCGCTACAAGGGGCGAGTGCGACGCTACCGACGGAAGCGGAATGGGAATTTGCTTGCCGCGCGGGTAGCACGACGCCATTTAGCTTTGGTGCGAATATTTCAACGAGACAAGCTAATTACGATGGTAACTACCCCTATGCCGATGGTGAAGTTGGTGAATTTCGTGAGCAAACAGTATCAGTGCGTGCCTTGCCCGCCAATGCTTGGGGGCTGTATCAAATGCATGGCAATGTGTGGGAATGGTGCGTTGACACAATGCGGCAATATAGCGCGGAGGAAGTGACAAACCCCAGCTTGGCACAGGTGTTTGCGAATGAACAAAGCGAAGACCTTCGGCTTTTGCGTGGTGGAGGTTGGATCGGTGGCGCAATGGACGTGAGTGCAGCGTCCCGTTTCGGCACTCAGCCGGATAGGCAGGGCAACTTTATTGGTTTTCGTTTTGTCTTGAGGCCGTCCAAAGCCAACCAAGCTAGTAGGGTTTGAAGCTGAGGTACGTAGCTTAGCTCTTGAATTTATCGCGGGAAGCGACCAAATTTCCCCCACTAGCAGAAGCGAAATTTTGGCCCAAATCCCTCAAGCATGAATAGCAACCGTTTTCCCAAAAACTATGTTCCAATCTCACTCACCATATCAAAAGACCACCTCACCTTTACATATCTATGGGCTATCAATTTCAAGGATTGTTGACAACGCATGCCGACGCCGCAAAAGCCGCTGAACAACGCTGGCGCTATTGCGAAGTGAAGCGTGTGCATGAGCAATGGGACGGATTTATCGTGCGTTGCCCGAATGTCGATGATTTGCATCCAACCGAGGACGAAGCGGCGTGCGAGCGCATCTATCAGCAAATGGATGAAGTGAAGGACGGCTTACTAGCGCTGTCCGCTGAGTTTCCAACGGCGCTATTGGTGTTTGTTGATGTGGAATGTTTTGGTGGGGTTTGCTTGTATAGAGGCTTGCATGCCTTGGCGGGTGAGGTGGTGGCGCGGTTTGAGTCTGTGGATATTGAGCACGATCTCGCTGAAATCCTGCGCCCGCTCGGTGTGCAATTGGGCATTGATCGCTACTTTCAACCGTTTACGCGCGGCTATTTTGAATTGGATAGGCTGCAAACATGGCAGCATCCCGCACCGCGCACGATCAGCGTTCATCCGGCGCTATTGGATGCGGCATTGACGGGGGTAATTGTCTATCCGCTGTTGCGCCAAATTGCCAGCAGCATGGCGCGCTCAGCGCCCGATTTGCTGGAAGCGTTGGCATATTTTGTCGCAGAGCAGTATGCCAAAGGTGAGATGAGTTACGACGATGCCAGTACAAGAATGCACGCGGCGATTAAGGTGGCTACTTGCGAACCGTTTTGGGCCGAATACGATCGCTTCGTGCCGCCGATTACGTTAGCGGTGTATCAGGCGTTTGATGCAGGGGAATACTATCATCCGGGCGACGGGTTTGAAGTTAGCCCAGAAGATAAATATACCAAGCCCGTTATTGCGGAAATTTTGGCGGCGCGGGGTTGATGGTGTGTCCCGCAGTCGTGGCGATGATGGTGCGCTGGGATTAATATTTCGCTTGCCATGTGTTTGTTTCGTAGGGGGCGCGCCTCGCGCACCAAGTCGCCGCAATGCGAAAAAATATGAATGGGTGCAGACCTTGCTATCAATAAATAGGGACATGTATTTGCAAGGTGATGGTGCGCGAGGCGCGCACCCTACGACTGAATTGCTGCTGGCAGATAGAGGGAGACCGCATTGCCACTCTCTAAGAAAAATCTGTCCCAGCCACCCTAAACACCAAGCGAGAAGGTAGCGCGAATTGCAAATGTAGGGTGCGCGACCTCGCGCACCAAAACGCCGCAATGAGAAAAAGTATGAATGGGTGCAGACCTTGCTATCAATAAATAGGGACATGCATTTACAAGGTGATGGTGCGCGCCTCGCGCACCCTACTTTTTTGCCGTTCAACTGACGGTGTGGGTATGCAATTCCCCCGGTTATTCCGCTCCTACAATATCAATTCCCTCGGCTTGACCACCCCAATTGAGCGGATAGCGTCCCGCTTTAACATGGCGATGAAAGGTTGAGTAAGGCCAATCTTGCACGCGCGTGACGAGGCCGTGTTTTACCGGGTTGTAATGCAGATAATCCATGTGCCGGGCAAAGTCATGGTCATCGCGAATGCAATGCTCCCAAAACCGCCTTTGCCACAGGCTCGCTTCACGGCGTTTTATTTTCGAGGTGTTGAGTTGGGTGGCGTTGAGCAAAAAGGCAGCGCTTTGCGATGAGACCCGGCGCTTGATACTTTGCCAGCGTGTAGCGAAGTCAGCTTCATTTGCGGGCAGAGTCCAGATCGTATGCAGGTGGTCGGGTAATAGCACCCAAGCGTCAATTGTAAAGGGACGCAGCTCACGCACCCAATTGATAGCTTCATGCAAGGCAGTGCGGATTTCTGGTTCGCATAAAATTGGGCGACGGCGATAGCTCACGACCGTGAAGAAATACGTTGCGCCGGGAATGATGGCGCGGCGATAGTCGGACATGGTGTTCCTCCTTGCGCGGATTTGAATAATGTTGGTTGAAGCGGGTGGTATGCCGCCCACCCTGAGCACCAAAACATCATAAAAAAACAAAGTTTGAATGGATTTGTGTCGTGCCATTCATAAAATGGGGACGTACATTGGCGACGTGATGGTGCGCGAGGCGCGCACCCTACGATGTAATTTTCACCTCATGGCATGTCCAACGACGTTACACGATCCCCTTATCCTTCAACCCCGCAATCTTCGCCGCATCATAGCCTAGCACCTCACGCAAGACTTCCTCGGTGTGCTGTCCCAATAAAGGTGGCGCTTTGCTCATGTCGCATGGTGTTTCAGATAACTGCATTGGATTCCTCACCAACTTGACTGCACCAGCGGTGGGATGCGGCACGTCAATTGCTACGCCACGCGCTTGCACTTGTGGGTTGTCGAACACTTCTTGCAAGTTGTTGATCGGGCCGCAGGGGACACCTGCTTTTTCGAGTTGATCTATCCATTCTTGCTTGGTTTTGCGCTTCACCATTTCTTCTAGCATGGGCACTAGCACGGCGCGGTTTTTGACGCGGAGTGGGTTGGTGGCGAAGCGTTCGTCGCTGGCGAGTTCGGCTTGGCCGCCGACTTCGCAAAAGCGTTGGTATTGGCCATCGTTGCCGACGGTGACGATGATGTGGCCGTCGCTACAAGCAAAAGCTTGATACGGCACGATGTTGGCGTGGTCGTTGCCCCAGCGTTGCGGCACGGTGCCGCTAGTCAAGAAATTTGAGCCGACATTCGCTAGCATCGCCACTTGTACGTCGAGTAGCGCCATGTCGATAGCCTGTCCCTCGCCAGTGCGGTCGCGGTGAGTCAGGGCGGCGAGGACGGCGACGGTGGAATACATGCCCGTCATCAAGTCAACCAAGGCGACGCCGACTTTTTGCGGGCCGCCACCGGGTAAGTCGTCGCGCTGACCTGTGATGGACATCAAACCGCCCATGCCTTGGATCAGGAAATCATAACCGGGGCGTGGTGCGTAGGGGCCGGTTTGGCCGAAACCTGTCACCGAGCAATAGACGATATCGGGACGGATCGCTTTCACGCTTTCATAATCAAGGCCATAGCGTTTCAAGTGGCCGACTTTGAAGTTTTCTAACACGACGTCGCAGTGCGGAATCAGTTCGCGAATTAAGGCCTGTCCCTCTGGGGTGGCGATATCGACTGTGAGCGAGCGTTTGCCGCGATTGGTGGTGAGGTAGTAGGCCGCTTCGCTGGTGGCGTTGCCGTTGGCATCTTTCGCAAACGGTGGCCCCCAAGCGCGGGTATCGTCACCAGCGCCGGGCTTTTCAATTTTGATGACGTCGGCACCAAGGTCGGCCAAGTTTTGCGAACACCACGGCCCGGCGAGCACGCGGCTTAAATCTAAAACACGGATATGGCTGAGGGCTTTTTTAATTGGGGCTTGTTCGTTTGTCGCCGTCATGATTTCCTCTAGGTGATATATTGCTTCGGTGAAGTGACGTGAGTGTAATGGGAAATACAGGGCTTGTCGAATCAACTACAGAGGTGAACATGTGGCAATTTCCGAAGGTGGTAGCGCATCGCGGCGGCGGTAAGTTAGCGCCAGAAAATACGCTAGCGGCAATGCGTTGCGGCTTAGCGTATGGCTTTAAGGCGGTGGAATTTGATGTGATGTTGACGCAAGATGAAGTGCCCGTGCTGATGCATGACCCCGATTTTGGCCGCACGATTAAAGAGACTGCAGGCGGGACAGGTAGCGTCGCCACCACGCTAGCGAGCAGCTTGACGCAGATGGATGCAGGTAGCTGGTTTAGCGCTGAATTTGCTGGTGAGCGCGTGCCGCTATTGTGGGATGTGCTGCAATTTTGTCGTGAACAGCAGATTTGGATGAATATCGAAATCAAGCCTAGTCCCGGCACGGCAGAGCGCACGGGCGCGGTGGTGGCGCAAATGGTGTTGGACTTTTATCGCCAATATCCTGTCCCCGCTAGCTTGATGCCGCTGTTTTCTTCGTTTGAATTAGAGGCTCTTGCGCAGGCGCAGCGCGTAGCGCCCGAGATCGCGCGGGCGGCGCTATTTGAGCGCGTGCCGCCGGATTGGCAGCAGCGTTTGCAGGAGCTAGGCGCGGTGGCGCTGCATACCAATCACAAAGTCTTGACGCCGGAACTAGCGCATAGCATCAAGCAAGCGGGCTACGGTTTGTTTTGTTATACCGTCAACGATGCGGCAAGGGCGCGCGAGATTGTTGGCTGGGGCGTGGATGCATTTTGCACCGATAGGATAGATCTGATTGGGGCGGATTTTTTGGCTTGAGTCTTTGTTGAGTATTTGCTGAGTAACATTTGCGCCGATTTTTCCGTTTTTAAGTTACTAGCCTAGTGCGATCCAAGGTTAATCATCGCTCATGCGTTTGCCACAATGCCAAAGACCACTTGGTCTGCACGGCTAATGACGTATAATCATTTTTTTGCGCCGCGTCAGATTGCATTGCTTAAATTAAAACATTGCATTCCGCCCGGGCTGATACCAATTGCCTCC